>CAYMQR010000146.1:0-10133 GCA_964392195.1 uncultured bacterium
GAGGTAGCCGCGCTCGTCCATCACGCCGATGTCGCCGGTGTGGAGCCAGCCGTCGCCGTCGATCGCGTCGGCGGTGGCGCGGTCGTCCTCGAAGTAGCCGCGCATGACGTTGTAGCCACGCACGACCACCTCGCCGGGAGCGCCGCGCGCCACCTCGATGCCCCGTTCGTCGACGCACCGCACCTCGACGTCGGGGATGGCGCGTCCGGACGTCGTGGCGATGGTCTCGGGGTCGTCGTCGAAGCGGCACATCGTGGCGATGCCGCACGCCTCGGTGAGCCCGTAGCCGGTGATGATGGTCTCGAAGGTGAGCTCGCGGCGCATGCGCACGATCAGCTCGACCGGGATCGACGCGGCGCCGGTGACCGCGAGCCTGAGCGAGCTCAGGTCGTAGCGGGCGCGGTCGGGCGCCGCCAGGATCATCTGGTAGAGCGTCGGCGGGCCCGGCAGCATCGACACGCGATCGCGTCCGATCCGCTCCAGCACCTGCGCCACGTCGAAGACCTGCTGCGGCAGGATCGTGGCGCCACGCATGATCGAGGCGAGGATCCCCGCCTTGTAGCCGAACGTGTGGAAGAACGGGTTGACGATCAGGTAGCGGTCGCCCTCGCGGAGGCCGACCACCTCGCTCCACGCCTCGAACGCGCGCAGGTTCTGGGCGTGGGTCGTCATCACGCCCTTGGGCCGACCGGTGGTGCCCGAGGTGAAGAGGATGTCGGAGAGGTCGTCACCGCCCACGGCGAGGGCGCGCGCCTCGGCCTCCGCCGCCGGCGCGGCCGCGCCGGCCGCGAGGAACTCGGCCCACGATCCCGTGCCCGGCTCGAGCTCCCCGCGCAGCACCACGATCCGCTCGAGGGCCGGCAGCCCGGCGACCGGATGGCGCTGTCCCGCTCCGCCGAGCGCGTCGCGCAGCATCGCGACGTAGCGGTTGTCGAGGAACGAGCCGACGGTGAAGAGCAGCCGCGCGCGGCTCTTCTCCAGCACGTAGCCCGCCTCGCCGCCCTTCATGCGGGTGTTGAGCGGCACCAGCACCCCGCCCACACCGTGGATCGCGAGCGCCGCGACCACCCACTCGTGAACGTTCGGCGCCCACACCGCCACGCGGTCACCGGGGGCGATCCCGGCGGCGATCAGCGCCCGCGAGGCGCCGCGCACCGCGTCCAGGAGCTCCTCGAAGGACAGCGTGACGCCGTCGTCCTCGATCGCCGCGAGCGAGGTGAAGCGCTCGGCGGCTCGCCGCACCAGGCGTGGGGTCGTCCGTTCGTTCAGGTCCATCGGCAAGGCTCGGGAGGTCCCGTCCGCGGCTGCGGTCCAGGCCTTCTTCGCGGGTTTGCGATCTTCCGGATCGAGGGGTGCGACCGTCCCAGGGGCACCGGGTACCGGTGCGGCTCGCTCGAGCCGCACCACCACGTCGGTGGGCGTGCCGCCAACCGCGTTCGACGCGAGTAGAACATGTTCTACTCGGTGCCGCAAGCGCGCGCGAGGCGCGTCGCGGCGTCCTCGTTGACGGTCGTGACGGTCGCTGCTAGAAGTAGAACACGTTTCACTTTGGCGTCACGCGCACCCGCGAGCGCCGCCCCAGCCACCGCCGTCTTCCCCGGAAATCCCGCGAAAAGCGCGTCCTCACATGGCGATCGAAATCCAGGAGCGGTTCCAGGTCGCGGCCCCCATCGAGCGCGTGTGGCGGTTCGTGATGGACCCGCACCAGGTCGTCACGTGCCTGCCCGGCGCGACGCTGCTCGAGGTGGTCGACGAGCGCACCTTCGTCGGCCAGGTGAAGGTCAAGGTCGGCGCGGTGAGCGCCAGCTACAAGGGCAAGATCCAGCTCACGGAGGTCGACGACTCCACCCACCGCGTGCACATGGCTGCGGAGGGCAAGGAGACCAGCGGCGGCACCGCCAAGGGCACCATGCGCAGCCACCTCACGGCGCTGCCGGGCGGAGGCACCGAGGTGGTCGCCGAGGCCACGGTCGACCTGACCGGGCGGCTGATGCAGGTGGGCCGCGGCATGATCCAGGGCGTCGCCCACCAGATTTTCCTGCAGTTCGTCGCCGCGACGCGCGAGCGCCTCGAGGGTGAGGCAGCGGCGGCCGCCGCGAGCGCTGCCGCGGAAGCGAGCGCCGCCGGCACCCCCGTCTCGGCGGACGCGAGCGCGGCAGCGCCACCCGTCGCCGCACCGGCGCCCGCGCCGGCCGCGCGCGGCGAAGACTCCATCCGAATCCTCCCGATCCTCTTCCGCGCCCTGTGGGAAGGGATCCGGCGTTTCTTCCGACGCTTGCTGGGACACGGGGCGGCATGACGCGTCGGCCGCCTGCGCCACGGGGACGTGGCACGGCCGCGCGGGACGTTCCGTCCCCCACCACATCTCTCCCGAACCACGAGGGGTAAGCGATGGCTCGTTATCTGGTTGCGTGTGACGCGGGCGGCACCATGACCGACGTGATCGTCGTGGACGAGCGTGGCCGCTCGGTGATCGGCAAGGCCCGCACGACTCGCCACGACGAGAGCATCGGCTACATGGAGTCGCTCGAGGAGGCCCTCAAGTACATGGGCCTCGACATGGAGAAGGACGGCCGCAAGTTCTGCGAGTCGATCGAGACCGCCATCTACACCGGCACCTCGATGCTCAACTCGCTGATCAACCTGGACGGCCTCAAGACCGGGCTGCTCGCGACCCGCGGCTTCGAGGACATCGTCGTCCAGGGCCGCGGCTCGCAGACCTTCACCGACGAGCAGTGGTCCGAGATCACCCACATGCAGTACCGCAAGCACCGCGAGCCGCTGGTGCCGCGGCGGCTCACGCGCGGCGTGACCGAGCGCATCGACATGTTTGGCCAGGCGGTGATCCCGATCTACGAGCACGACGTCGAGAACGGCGTGCGCTCCCTCCTGGTCGAGGAGCAGATCGAGTCGCTCGCGATCGTGTTCCTGCAGTCCTTCAACAACCCCGCCCACGAGCTCAAGGCCGCCGAGATCGCGCGCCGGGTCATGAAGGAGGTCGGCCGCGAGGTGCCGATCTCGATCTCGAGCGACGTCGCGCCGACGGTGCGCGAGGTCTCGCGCGCCAACGCCACCGTGATCCAGGCCTACGCCTCGCAGCCCGCGCGCAAGCAGCTCTTCCAGGTCGAGGACAAGCTCGTCGCCAAGGGCTACACGAAGTCGCTCAAGACGGTGCTCTGCTACGGCGGCGTCACCAACATCCGCTACAACCGGCTCTTCGAGACGGTGATGTCCGGCCCGGTGGGCGGCATCATGGGCGCCGACTACCTCGGCAAGGTGATCGGCGAGAAGAACATCGTGTGCTCGGACGTGGGCGGCACCAGCTTCGACGCCGGCGCGATCACCGCGGGCGTTCTGCCGATCAACCGCGAGCCACCCTTCCAGAAGATGAAGGTCAACGTACCGATGATCGACATCAAGTCGATCGGCGCGGGGACCGGCACCTACATCCGCCTCGACCCGCAGACCAAGCGCATCAAGCTCGGTCCCGACAGCGCGGGCGGCACGCCGGGCCCGGTGTTCCAGGAGACCGGCAACCCCGACATCCCCACCATCAACGACTGCAACATGCTGCTCGGGATCATCAACCCCGAGTACTACCTGGGCGGCCGGGTGAAGGTGAACCCGAAGGCGTCGCTCGACATCGTCACCGAGAAGATCGCGCGCCCGCTCGGGCTCGATCCGTACGTCGCCGCGGAGCAGTGCTTCGACCTGGTGAACGTGGTGATGCGCGAGCACCTGGTGCGCAGCCTGATGGTGGGCCACGACCTGCGCGATTACATGCTGCTCGGATACGGTGGTGGCGGTCCGATGCACCTCATCCCGTACGCGGGCGACTATCCGTGGAAGTCCATCGCCACGGTGCCTCACGCCGGAGCCTTCTCGGCCTGGGGCGGCGCGTGTATGGACTACGCCCACCGCCGGCACAAGAGCGTCACCGCCCTCATCTTCCCGGGCATGGACGGCGCGGCGAAGGTCCAGGCGCTCGCGCACGTCAGCGCGACGTGGGAGCAGCTCGAGAACGAGCTGCTGAACGACCTGCTCGGCGAGGGCTTCAGCCGCAGCCAGATCAAGCTCGAGCAGATCGCGTACATCCGCTACTACGGCCAGCTCGAGGACGTCGAGGTCGACTCGCCGGTGACGCGCCTCGCGACCCCCAAGGACGTCGACAAGCTCCTCAAGCGCCACGAGGAGCTCTTCACCAAGATGTTCACCCTCGCGGCGAAGCCGACGGCGCCGACCTACAACGTCACCGAGGTCAGCGTGGTGGCGCGGGTCAGCACCGTGAAGCCCAAGCTCGCGAAGCAGCCGCTCCAGGGCAAGAAGCCGCCCAAGCACGCGTTCAAGGGCATCCGGCGCTGCTTCCAGAAGGGCCGCTGGATCAACGCCAACACCTTCGAGATGAGCGAGCTCAAGCCCGGCAACGAGATCGACGGGCTCGCGATCATCGAGGCCCCCAACACCACCCTCTTCGTGCCCGAGGACTGGCACGTTCGAATCGACGAGCACGAGATCTACTGGCTCACGAACAAGAAGCAGAAGAAGGGCGGTAACCGCAAATGAGCACTCGAACCGCATCGGCGAAGAAGACCGCTCCCAAGGCGGCCGCCAAGCGCGTCCCCTCGAAGAAGGGCGCGGCGGCGCGCGGCAAGGCCGCGGGCGCCAAGGGCAAGGCCGCTCCGGCGAAGAAGCCCGCCGCCCGTCCCGCGCCCAAGAGCGCGGCGAAGCCCGTGGCGCCGCGCGCGACGCTGCGCGCCCAGCTCGTCGAGAACGACCGGCTGCTGGCCAAGACCGGGCACCTCTTCGGCCTCAAGCGCATGCCGCGCAAGGAGGCCGACCCCGGCATCTACGAGGCGGTCTGGCAGATCCTGCAGAACCTCTGCGACGCGGCGTGGACGGTCGGCTGCAAGGTGTCGGCGTCGCCGATCGCCGCCGAGGGCGGCGACGCGCTGTGGGGCCTCCACCTCCCCACCGGCGAGGCGATCTGCACCTCGCGCGGCATCACCGCGCATCCGGGTCTGTTGTCGATCTTCATCCGCTCGCTGATCGAGAGCGGCTTCGAGGAGAACCCCGGCTTCAAGGACGGGGACATCTTCGAGAACAACGACCCGCACTACGGCGGCATCCACTCGGCGGACTTCGACACCGCCATGCCGATCTTCTACAAGGGCAAGCTCATCGCCTGGGCCACCGCGGTCACGCACGCGATGGACGCGGGCTTCGTGCTGCCCGGCTCGATCGGCTTCATCAACCCCGACTGCTACTCGGACGGCGTCCCCGTCACGATGGAGCGGATCGGCGAGAACAACGCGTTCTACCCCTGGTACGAGATGCGGATGCGCTCGCGCACCCGCGTCCCCGACTGGGTCATGGGCGACGCCCGCGGCCGCCTCGCCGGCTGCCTCACCGTCAAGGAGCGGCTCACCGCGGTGATCGAGAAGTACGGCCTCGACTTCTTCGAGGACGCCGCCCGCGAGTACATCGAGGACAGCCGCCGCTACGCGTCGGGCCGCGTGCGCGGACAGGCCGTTCCGGGCCTGATCCGCAAGTCGAACTTCAAGGACCTGGCGATGGCCGGCAAGCGGGTGCTCACCCCGCAGCAGAACGTGGACTGCCTGTTCCACCTGCCGATGCGCATCGAGATCGACAAGAACGCGCGGGTGCGCTTCTCGCTCGAGGGCGCCTCGGGCTGGGTGCCGTTCGGCCAGAACATCACGCCCACCGCGATCCTCTCGGGCGTGCTCATGGCGTACTCGCACGTCGTCGGGTTCGACATGTTCAACTGGGGCTCGGTCGCCTCGTGGACGATCGACACCCCGCCGGGCGGCTCGTGGGCGAACCCCTACCCCGTCAACTGGGCCGCCGCCTCGGGCGTGGCGTGGGCGCCCGCCGTCATGTGGCTGAGCTCGCTCTACGAGGTGTTCGGCCGCCTCTACTACTCGCGCGGCTACCTCGAGGAGGTGGCCTCCGGCGCGGCCACGACGCTCACCGCCGAATTCGCTGGCATCAACCAGTACGGGCTCTACGGCGCCGGCCTCACGCTCGAGCAGGCGTCGAACGGCGCCCCGGCGCGCGCCATCGGCGACGGCGAGAACAGCGCGTGGTGCATCTACACCGCGAACGCCGACTTCGGGAACGCGGAGATCACCGAGCTCTACTATCCGATCGTCTACCTGGGCCGGAACCTGCGCCCCGACTCGGGCGGCTACGGCAAGTACCGCGGCGGTCTCGGCCACACCGTGGTGTGGATGATCAAGAATTCGCCGAGTGTCGAGTACCAGTGCGGCTGCGCGGGGATGCGCTCCAAGGTGCTCCCCAACCACGGCATGTTCGGCGCCTACCCCACCTGGCCCGACCGCGCCGACTACGCCGCCGGCACCAACGTCAAGCAGCTCATCGCCGAGCAGAAGCCGCTGGTCCACGAGCGCGGCGACCCGGAGCACACCGACCTCGAGAAGAACGTCGAGGCCAAGATCATCGCGACCAACCAGGTCGCGCCGTTCGTGGTCCGCGAGCCGCTCCACGAGTACGACCTCGTGATCCACCCGATCTCCGGCGCGCAGGCGTTCGGCGATCCGATCGAGCGTGACCCCGAGATGGTCCGCTCGGACCTCGACAAGGGCTGGACCCGGCCCCGCATCGCCGAGGAGGTGAACGGCGTCGTGGCCAGCTACGACGAAGCCACCAAGACCTGGACCGTGGACCTGGCCGCCACCGAGCGGCGCCGCGCCGAGATGCTCGAGGCGCGCAAGAAGCGCGGTGTGCCCTTCAAGCAGTGGTGGGCCGAGGAGCGCAAGAAGGTCGAGGCCAAGGAGAACATGTCGTCGGCCGTGACCGACATGTGGCGCACCTCGATGCAGCTCTCGCCGAGCTTCGGCGCCGAGCTCAAGGCGTTCTGGAAGCTCGCGGACGACTTCACCTTCTGAGCAACGCCGCGCCGGCGTGACGGCGGCGGGAGAGCACCATGCCCCAGTACGACATCACCGAGATCGAGAAGCTGGTCGACGGACGCCTGCCGTGGCCGCGCGTCCAGGAGATCATGAAGGACTCCAAGGACGCCGACCGCTTCGAGAAGTGGGTCGCGATCCTGCAGAGCCGCTTGTCCTGGAAGGAGCGCATCCTGCTCCCGATCGGCCCCAACCTGTTCATCGTGCAGAAGGGCCGCGAGCGGATCGTGAAGTGCCGCTGCGGCCACGAATTCGGCGACCACCGCGTCAACTGGAAGCTCTCGGCGCTCATCCACGTCCGCGACACGCCCGAGGAGCTCGCGCCGGTCTACCGCGGCTCCGAGCAGCCCGACACCGCCTGGACGCAGCTCCGCGAGTACTACTGCCCGGGCTGCGGCGGCCAGCTCGAGGTCGAGGCGGTGCCGCGCGGCTGCCCTCCCGACTTCGAGTTCCTGCCCGACCTCGACACGTTCTACCGCGACTGGCTCGGCAAGCCCTTGCCCAACGAGGTCGAGTTCGCCGACAAGACGCTCGACACCGTCAAGACCTGGTCCACCTGACGCCCGCCCGGTACCACCGGGCTCGAGAGGGAAACGCATGAGCGCCGCGCTCTCGGACGTGGTGGTCGTGGAGCTCGCCAGCGAGCCGTGGACGGCGCTCGCCGGCGCCTTCCTCGCGGACTTCGGCGCGCGCGTGCTGCGCATCGACGACCGCGCGGGCACCGTGGCGCGCCGCGCCGACGATCCGCCACCGAGCGAGCGGCCCGGCTGGGACCCGGAGGCCGAGCTGGTGCACCGCAACAAGCGCGCGGTGAGCTTCGACCTGTCCAACCCCGAGGGCCGGAGCCTGCTCCACGACCTCGCGCGCGGCGCCGACGTGTTCCTCACCGACTGGCCGGCCCGCGAGCTCGCCGCCCGCGGCCTCGACGCGCCCGCCCTCTCGGCGCTGAACCCGCGCCTCGTCTACGCGCGCGCCACCGCCGCCGGCGCCAAGGGACCCGACGCCGACCTGCCGCCGCTCGACGAGCTAGCCGCCGCCCGCACCGGCATGATGCCGATCCTCCAGCAGCCCGGGAGGCCGCCCGTGTACGCCGGCCACGGCGCGATGTACACCTCGGTGATGCTCGGCTTCGGCATCGTCACCGCGCTGATCCACCGCGACACGACCGGCGAGGGCCAGGAGGTCGACTCGTCGCTGCTCGCCGGCAACATGTACGGGGCGAGCCTCGACGTGCAGGCGTTTCTCGCCATGGGCGGCGAGCGGTTCCTGAAGCCGGTGTCGCGCCTCGACGCGGGCAACCCGATGAGCGGCACGGTCTACCCCTCGGCAGACGGCCGCTGGGTGACGCTCACCATGCCGGACACCGACCGCTGGTGGCCGGCCTTCTCCGAGCTCGTCGGCCTCGACGTGAACGACCCGCGCTTCGACACCCACGAGAAGCGCTGTGGAGCCAACCGCCTGGAGATGATGGAGGTGCTCGCCGAGCGCTTCGCCGGCCGGCCCAGCGACCACTGGCGCCAGGGCTTCAACGCCCGCAAGCTCTCGGCCGACATCATCGAGGACTACTCCTACCCCGCCGACGATCCGGACGCGCGCAGGAACCGCTACGTGCTCGACCTCGATCGTCCCGGCGTCGGCCGCGTCGCGAGCCTGGGCTTCCCGATCGTCGCGAGCGAGAGCCCGGCGCGCCTCGAGCGCACCGCGCCGTGCACCGGGCAACACACCGACGAAGTGCTGCGCGAGCGGCTCGGCCTGAGCGAGCTCGCCATCGCCGGGCTGCGCGGCCGCGGCGCGATCGGATGAGCTGATGGGAGCGCTCGACGGCATCCGCGTCCTCGACCTCACGGTGTGGTTCCAGGGCCCCGTCGCGGCCCAGCACCTCGCCGACTTCGGCGCCGAGGTCATCCACGTCGAGAACCCCAAGGGGGGCGACCAGGGGCGCGGCGTGCGCAGCATCAAGGCGCTGCCGGTGGGCGACTGGAACCAGTACTTCCTGGTGATCAACCGCAACAAGAAGAGCCTCGCCGTCGACCTCAAGAAGCCCGAGGGACGGCAGCTCGTGACCGAGCTCGCCGGCAAGTGCGACGTGTTCCTGTCGAACGTCGGCAACGACAACCTCGAGCGCTACGGCCTCGGCTACGAGGTCCTCGCCAAGCTCAACCCCGGGCTGGTCTACGCCACCACCACCGGCTACGGCCCGTTCGGCAACAACACCAAGCCGTCGTTCGACATGACGGTGCAGGCGCTCACCGGGTTGATGACGCGCCTCGGCGAGCCGGGCGAGCCGCCGATCTACCTCGGCATGGGCTCGGGCGATGCCTACGGCGGGCTCATGGCGGCGTTCGCGATCGTCATGGCGCTCTACCAGAGGAAGCGCACCGGTAAGGGCCAGTTCCTCGACGCGTCGCTCTACGGCTCGCAGCTCTTCCTCGCCGCGCCCACCCTGCAGCGCTTCCTCGCGTCGCGCTCGCAGCGCGAGTCGCGCCAGGTGTCGCGCAGCGACCTCGAGAACCCGACCTGGAACCTGTTCCCGGGCAGCGACCGCTGGCTCTTCGTGTGCGTCAAGAACCACGACGAGCGCTTCGGCGCGCTGTGCGCGGCGCTCGGTCGCGACGCGCTGGCGAGCGACCCGCGCTTCGCCGGCGCCGAGGCGCGGCGCGCCAACCGCGCGGCGCTGGTCGACGCCCTCGACGAGGTGTTCCGCACCCGCGCCGCCGCGGCGTGGACCGAGTCGCTAACCGCGGCGGGGCTGGTCGCGACGCCGATCAACACCCTCGAGGACCTCGCCGCGGACCCGCAGACCTGGGCCAACGACTACTTCGTCACCGCCTACTGCGAGGAAGTGAAGCGCGAGGTGAAGGTGCGCGGGCTACCGATCACGCTCTCGAAGACCCCGGGCGTGGTGCAGACGCTCGGGCCCGAGCTCGGCCAGGACACCGAAATGATCCTGTTCGAGACCCTGGGCTACGACTGGGACAAGATCGGCGAGCTCAAGAGCGCGGGAGTGATCCCTTGAGCGCGGGCCCGCTCGCCGGCATCCGCGTCATCGACGCCGGCACCATGCTGGCGGCGCCCTACGGCGCCACGCTCCTCGGCGACCTCGGCGCCGACGTCATCAAGGTGGAGCCGCCGGTAGGCGACGACAGCCGCCTCTTGGGCCCCGAGAAGAACGGCGAGCGCGCGCCG
>CAYMQR010000147.1:0-8866 GCA_964392195.1 uncultured bacterium
TACCGCGAGGCCCAGCGCTACGCCGCGCTCTTCCGGCGCGTCCGCCACGAGCTCGTGAGCCGCGGCGAGCTGCCCCGCGAGGCGCCGCTCTCGGTCGGGCTCTACCGCGAGAACGCGCCGGCGTTCGTGTTCGCCGTGCTCGGCGCGGCGCTGGAGCGCGCGGTCGTGGTGGCGCTCAACACCGGCTTCCGCGGCGACACCCTGGCCGCGCTCCTCGATCGCGCCGAGGCGCGGCTGGTGCTCGCCGACGAGGGCCGCCTCGAGCAGCTCGAGCCGGTCCTCGACGGACGGCCCACGCTGAGCCCCGGGCGGGTGCTCGTCGATGCGCCGAGTCACGCTCGCTTCGCGAGCCTCGACGCCGCGCTCAGCCAGCCCGCGATCGCCGAGCGCGCGCGTCCCCGCGGCGAGGAGCCGCTGCTCGTCATCTACACCTCCGGCACCACCGGCGCGCCCAAGGGCATCGGCTGCTCGCACATCAAGCTCTCGGGGGCGGGGCTCTTCGTCTCGTACCGGATCGGCCTCAGGCCCAGCGACCGCGGCTACGTGTGCATGCCGCTCTTCCACTCGAACGCCTGGTACCTGGGGATCATGCCGCTCTTCGTGCTGGGCGGCAGCTTCGTGCTCAAGCCGCGCTTCAGCGCCAGCGCCTTCGAGGACGACGTGCTCGCCCACGGCGTCACCTACATGAGCTACGTCGGCCAGCCGCTCCACTACATCGTCGAGAAGCTGGAGCGGAAGTACGGCAGCGGCGCCGCGGTCCGCGAGGCCCTCGCCCGCCACCCGCGCAACCGCTTCCGCCTCGCCCACGGCAACGGCGCGCTCGGCTCCGACCGCGCGAAGCTCGCCGACTACCTCGGCATGGAGCACATCTACGAGCTCTACGGCTCCACCGAGGCGGTGATCAACACCGTGGTGAAGCCCGGCGACCCGCTCGACAGCGTGGGCCGCATCCGCGCCAAGAACCTCGTGGTGCTCGACGAGCACGGCCGCGAGTGCCCGCCGGCCGAGGTCGACGAGCGCGGCCGCATCCTCAACTACGAGGCCGCGGTGGGCGAGATCTGCGCGCGCATGAAGCGCCAGAGCCTGCTCTTCGAGGGCTACTTCGGCGACGACGCGGCCACCCGCAGCAAGTACCGCGACGGCCACTACCACTCGGGCGACCTCGGCCACGTGCGCGTGATCGGCGGCCAGCGCTTCCTCTACTTCGACGGCCGCACCGACGACTGGATCCGCAAGGACGGCGAGAACTTCTCGGCGGAGTCGGTGGCGCGCTTCGTGTGCGAGGAGCCGGGCGTGGCGCTCGCCGTCGCGTACGGCGTCCCGGCGCCGGTCTCCGACGAGCTGGTGGCGGTCGCCCTCGAGCTGCGCGACGGCGCGAGCTTCGATCCCGCCGCGCTCACCGAGCGGCTGCTCGCCCACCAGCGCGAGGGCGGCATGGACCCCAAGTGGATGCCGGACTTCGTGCGCGTGGTCGAGCACCTGCCCCGCACCGCCACCGACAAGGTGCTGGTGCGGGTGCTCAAGCGCGAGAGCGTCGATCTCGCCCGGAACCCCGGCATGAAGCTCTATCGGCGGCGCCGCGGCGACGCCACGTTCCAACCCTTCACGCTCGCCGACTACGAGGCCTTCCGGGACGAGCTCGCCACCAACGGCCGCGCCCACCTCCTGGGCGGCGGCTGATCCCGGGCTCCGCTCCCCGCACCGCTCACGGATCCTCTCGACCATGACGCCCGCCCCCCTTCGCTTCGGGATCCTCGGCGCCGCGCGCATCGCGCCGATGGCGCTGGTGAAGCCGGCCCATGAGGTCCCCGGCGTCGAGGTGGTGGCGGTGGCGGCGCGCGACGAGGGGCGGGCGCGGGCGTTCGCCTCCCGTCACGGCGTGGCGCGCGTCCACGCTTCTTACGACGCGCTGCTCGCCGATCCCGCGATCGACGCGGTCTACGTCCCGCTGCCGAATTCGCTCCACGCCGAGTGGACGATCCGCGCCCTCGAGGCCGGCAAGCACGTGCTGTGCGAGAAGCCGCTCGCGTCCAACGCCGCCGAGGCCGCGCGGATGATCGAGGCCGCGGAGCGCTCGGGACGGCTGCTGGTCGAGGCCTTCCACTGGCGCCACCACCCGCTCGCCGCGCGCATGCGCGAGATCGTCACGAGCGGCGAGCTCGGCGCGATCACCCGCGTCGAGACCGCCATGTGCATCCCGCTGCCGATCCCGGGGGACATCCGCTATCGGATCGAGCTCGCCGGCGGCGCCACCATGGACACCGGCTGCTACGCGATGGACATCGCGCGCTTCCTCGCCGGCGGCGAGCCGGAGGTGATCTCGGCGGTGGCGCGGCTCTCGTCGCCGCGCGTCGACCGCTGGATGCGCGCCGAGCTCCGCTTCACCGGCGGCGTGGACGGGCGCGTCACGTGCGCGCTCTTCTCGTCGACGGTGCTCGACGTCAGCGCGCGCGTGATCGGCTCGCGCGGCGAGCTGCGTGTCTTCAACCCGGTGGCGCCTCACCTCTTCCACCGCTTCGCCGTGCGGAGCGGCGGAAAGGTGCGGCGCGAGCGCATCGCGGGCGACGCGACCTACACCCACCAGCTCCGCGCGTTCGCCGCCGCGGTGCGAGACGGAGCCGCGCCCGTCCCCGCGCTCGCGAGCTCGCTCGCCAACATGCGCGCCATCGACGCCATCTACTCGGCCGCCGGCCTCGGCCCGCGCGGCACATGACCCCTCGACCACGATGACGGCGGGCGGCCGCGCGCGGCCGTCCGGACCAGGAGAGCCCCGTGGACTGGATCACGAACCCGGAGAGCTGGATCGCCTTCGCCACGCTCACGATGCTCGAGGTGGTGCTCGGCATCGACAACATCGTCTTCATCTCGATCCTCGCCGGGAAGCTGCCGCCTGAGCAGCAGGCGAGGGCGAGGAGGATCGGCCTCGCCGTGGCGCTGGTGGGCCGGATCGGGTTGCTGCTCTCCCTCTCCTGGGTGATCAAGCTCACCGCGCCGCTCTTCACCGTGTTCGGCGAGGAGATCTCGGGGCGGGACCTGGTGCTCCTGGTCGGCGGCCTCTTCCTGATCGCCAAGTCCACCCACGAGATCCACGACAAGCTCGAGGGCCAGGAAGGTCACGCCTCGGCGCGGGTCGCGCCCTCGTTCGCGAGCGTCATCCTCCAGGTGATGCTGCTCGACATCGTGTTCTCGCTCGACTCGGTGATCACCGCCGTGGGCATGGCGCAGGAGGTGGGCGTCATGGTCGGCGCGGTGATCGTGGCGGTGGGGATCATGATGGCGTTCGCCGGCGTCATCAGCGATTTCGTGCACCGCCATCCCACGGTGAAGATGCTGGCGCTCTCGTTCCTGCTGCTGATCGGCGTGATGCTGATGGCCGAGGGCTTCGACCGCCACATCCCGAAGGGCTACGTGTACTTCGCGATGGCGTTCTCGGTGCTCGTGGAGATGCTCAACCTGCGCGCGCGCGCCAAGGCCGAGCCGGTCCACCTCCACGAGCCCTACACCCCCGCGAGCTGAGCCGGGCCCGCGGCGGGCGGAGGCCCCTTCACGGACCCGTTTGCGCGGCGATCCCTACCGTTGCTAGGCTGGATCCTACATCGTGTTCACTCGGCCGCCCCGGCGCGGCCGATCCGGGTGCCATGCTCCAGCCTCGCCTCCGCTCGCTGACCTCCGTCGCCCTCGCCGCGCTCGTGCTCGCCGCGTGCAACGCCACCACCGGCACGCCGCTCCCTGGCGCGCACTGGTACCCGCGCGTCCTCCTCCTCCGGCACGGTGCCCACGCCGGCGAGGTCCTCGGCATGACGGACGGAAACGGCGGCGCCTTCTGGCGCAGCACCGATCAGGGCCTCACGTTCTCGGAGGTCGGCCCCTACCCGAACCCGAGCGGCGCCTGGTCGTCGATCTTCGAGTTGCCCCGCACCGTCGGCGACGTCGCGGCGGGCACGGTGCTGTGGGCCACGGCGGTGAGCGGCGGTCCGGGGCGCACGTTCATGCGGGTCGAGATCTGGGCGTCGACCGACGGCGCCGTCACGTGGTCCTACCTCTCCGACTGCGTCGATCCGAGCGACACGCCGGACTACGTCTCGGGCGGCATCTTCGAGCCCAACCTGCACCTCACCGAAGACGACCGCCTGGTTTGCGTCTACTCCACCGAGGCGCACCAGCCCGCCTACTCCCAGACCCTCGACGAGGCGGTGTCCACGGACGGCGGGCGCACCTGGGCCGCGCCGACCCACGTCGTGGCGTTGCCGCAGCCCTTCAACCGGCCCGGCATGGGCACGGTCGTGCACCTCCCCGACGGGCGCTGGATGATGGGCTACGAGATCTGCGGCTTCCCGTACGTCTCGTGCCCGGCCCACGTCCGCTACTCGAGCGACGGGGTCGACTGGGGAGATCCCACCCAGCCCGGGACTCCGGTCACCGCGCCCGACGGCACGCTGCCGAGCCACGCGCCGGTGCTGGGATGGCTGCCGTGGGGAGGACCGCTCGGGACGCTGGTGCTCACGGCGCAGGAGTTCTCGATCGGCGGGCTGGTGCGCGGGCCGGCCTCCGGGAACTCCCTGCTGCTCAACCGTGACGGCGGCGCGGGCGCGTGGGAGTATGCGCCCATGCCGGTCACCATCGACTTCACGCGAACGCCGATCACGAGCGGCTACGACTGGTGCAGCAACTACACGACGCCGGTGATCCCGCTCGCCACCAACGGCCAGGTGCTGCAACTCGACTCGGGCGGGCTCGACGGCGAGTGCCGCACCTTCTACGCGAGCGGCTCGCTCTAGCGGCGTGCTCGATCGGTCCCGGCGCGACCGGTGTCGAGGCGCGAAGGTCCCAGTCACGCCGGGGGGAGCGACCGCTCGAGGGCGTCGAGGAGCTCGTCGAGCTCGCCGTCCCCGATCACGAGCGGCGGACAGAACGCGACCACCTCGCCGGGCAGCGAGCGGCACAGCACACCGCGCTCGATCATCGCGTCGCGCACCGCCAGCGCCGCGACGCCGTCGCGCATCCGCTCCGCCCAAACGGCGCCGTCGCCGCGCGCCTCGGCGACCCGCCCGTCACGAGCGAGCCCCGTGAGCCCCGCGGCGAGGCGCGCGCCCACGTGGCTCGCGCGCTCGATCAGTCCCTCTCGCTCCAGGATCGCCAGGTTGGCGAGGCCAGCGGCGCACGCGGCCGGATGGCCGCTGTAGGTGTGGCCGTGCCGCAGCACGAAGCCGCGCTCGGCCTCGAGCACGTCGAGCGCGGCGCGCCCCACCAGCACTCCGCCGAGCGGCTGGTAGCCCGAGGTCGCGCCCTTCGCGAACGTCACGAGGTCGGGCACGACGCCGAAGCGCTCGGCGCCCCACCACCGCCCCAGCCGCCCGAACCCGGTGATGACCTCGTCGAGGATCAGGAGCGCGCCGTGCTCGTCGCACAGACGGCGCAGGCCGTCGAGGTAGCCCGGCGCCGGCGGCATCACTCCGCCCGCGCCGATCACCGGCTCCGCGAGCACCGCAGCGATCTCGCGGCCGCGCGCCGCGAACAGCCGCGCGACGTCGGCGAGGTCGTCGTGCGCGACGTGGTCGACGCCCTCGACGAACGGGCCGAAGCCGTCGCGGTTGGGCGCGATCCCCTGCGCCGTCGTGCCGCCGTAGGTGGTGCCGTGGTACGCGTGGCGACGGGCGACGATGCGATTGCGATCGGGCTCGCCGCGCAGGTGGGCGACCAGCCGCGCGAGCTTGATCGCGCTGTCCACCGCCTCCGATCCCGAGCACGTCAGGAAGACCCGCGCGCCCGGCATCGGCGCGCGAGCCTGGAGCGCGGCCGCGAAGCGCTCGGCCGGCTCGTTGGTGTACGGGTCGAAGCAGTGGAACCCGGCGAGGGTGCGGAGCTGCCGCGCCACGGCGTCGGCGATCTCGGCGCGGCCGTGGCCGACCTGGCAGTACCAGAGCGCGGCGAGCCCGTCGACGTACGAGCGGCCGCGGTCGTCCCACACCCGCGCTCCCTCGCCGCGCACGATCGTGAGCTTGGGCTCGCCCGACGGCGCGGCGAACGGTCTCAGGAACGCGGACGGTGCCATGGGCGGGGGCTCCTCGCTGGGACGATCGCGCCGATCCTACCGCGAGCGCGCGGCGCGCTGAGCGGTGGCCTCCTGGGATAGCATCGGCTGCGCCACCATCGGTCCAGCGCCGCGCGATCCACCGTCTCCGCTCGTGCTCGTCCCCGAGGCCACACCATCGCGGTTCCGCCCGCGCCGGCGCGCGGCGTTCGCGCTGCTCGCGCTCCTCGCCGCGTGCGGCGACGGCGGCTCCGCCGGCCCTCCGTGCGGCGCCAGCGCGTCCTCGACGTGCGTCTCGATGGCGATCGATCTCTCGGGCACGGCGGACGTCTACGGCACCGGCTTCCCGAGCGACGTCTACCAGGACGCCGACGGCCGCCTCGACCTCGCGCGCTTCCCGCGCCTCGACCACCCGCTCACCGAGCGCTTCGTGCGCGTGGCCAGCGAGGACTCGCGCGGCTTCGCCCCCGCCGGCGCGATCGCGGTCCGGCTCGCGGGTCCGGTCGAGGCCATCACCTTGCCGGCCGACCCGGCGGCGTACGCCGCGGCCGACGCGCCGGTCCAGGTGGTGGACGTCGACCCGCGCTCGCCCGAGCGCGGCCGGCGCTTCCCCCTCGAGGCGCGGCTCACCGCGGCGGCCGACGTCTACCGTCCCGCCGGCCTGCTCGAGGTCCTTCCGTCGCTCGGGATCGGGCTCCGGCCCGCCACGCGCTACGCGCTGCTCGTGACCGACGATCTACCCGTGACTCCGGGCGTGCGCTCCGGCACCGCACCCGCGCTCGCGAGGCTGCTGCAGGGACGCGACCCGGGGGGCGCCCTCGGCGAACGCGCGGTGGCGGCGTTCGAGGCGCTGCGCGCCCAGCTCGACGCCGAGGGCTTCGATCGGCGGCGGATCGTCGCGGCGACGGTCTTCACCACCGGCTCGCCCACCGACAGGCTCGGCGCGATCGCGCGCCGGCTCGCCGAGTGGCCCGCGCCGGCGCCGGACGCGCCGATCGCGGCGATCGCTTCCTTCCCGGATTACTGCGTGCTCGGCAGCACCTGGCCCGCTCCCGGCTTCCAGGACGGCACCGTCCCGTTCGTCACCGAAGCGCAGGGCGGCGTCTTCCAGCTCGACGCCGCGGGTGAGCCGATCCCGCAGTACCGCAACCACACCTCGTTCGTGGTCACGATCCCGCGCCGCGCCATGCCCGCCGGCGGATTCCCGCTGGTCCAGTACCTCCACGGCACCGGCAACCTGGCGTCGGAGGTCTACGAGCGCGGGCGCGATCCCGGCGACGGCGTCCCCGAGGTGGGCGGCGGTCCGGCGGCGATCGCCGCGCAGCGCGGCTGGGCGGCGGCGAGCATGAGCGGTCACCTGAGCAGCGAGCACTACGACGGGCCGCTCTCGCTCGGCGGGCACGTCGCGTACGACTTCTTCAACCCGCGGGCGATGCGCGACAACTACACGCAGCTCGTCGCCGAGCAGGTGCTGTTCCGCAAGCTCGTCGGCGCGCTTCGTATCGACCCCGCGCTCTGCCCCGGCGCCGACGCGTCCGCCGCACCCGACGCCGCGATCCGCTTCGATGCGGAGCGGCGCGTGGTCATGGGCCACTCGCAGGGCTCGGTGGTCGGCGGCATGCTCGCCGCGGTCGACCCGTCGCCGCCGCGCGCGGTGATCCTCGACGGCGCGGGGGCGAGCTGGATCGAGTCGGTGTTCGGCGTGACCGATCCGCTCGACCTGCAGCGGATCGTCGAGGTGCTGGCGCTCGGGCTGCCCGAGGGCCAGCGGATCGACGTCTGGCACCCCGTGCTGCTGCTCGCCGAGATGGCGATGGGCGCGGCCGACAACCTGTTCTTCCTACCGCGCTTGTTGCGCGATCCCGAGCCGGGACGCGACGCTCCCCACGTGCTGGTGTTCGAGGGCCACGTCGACCACCAGGTGCCGGTGAACGCCCAGCGCGCGCTGGTCGGCGCGCTCGGTGTCGACCTGATCGGGCCGGAGCTCGGCGACACGCCCGCCGACCAGCTCCTGCCGCGCGTGTTGCTGGGCGGACGGCGCGCGTTGCCGTTCCCCGCGCGCGCCAACGTCGCGGCGGGCGAGTCCGGCGCGCGCACCGGCGGCGCGGTGCGGTACGAGGAGGACGGCGTGCTCGACGGCCATCACGTGATCTTCCAGCGCGACGAGCCCAAGCACGTCTACGGCTGCTTCCTCGCCGACCTGGCGGCCGGGCGGACCCCGGCGATCATCCAGGGCGTCCGCTCCGGCGCGCCGTGTCCGCCGGCATGAGCGCCCCCCCGGCGCGCGCGGCGCCCAGCTCACCAGGGCCGCTTGCGGTCCGGGTAGAGCTGGTCGAGGGGCGCGAGCAGCTTCGCGATCGCGCCCTCGAACGCGTCGTAGCCGCGCTCCGAGCCGGCCCGCTCCTCGAGCTGCCGGAACCCGAGCACCACGCGGCCTTCGCTCGCCGGGTCGAGGAGACGCGTCACCAGCGGAAACAAGCTGCGCTCCTCGGCTCGCAGGTGCTGTCGCACCAGCTCCCCATAGGCGCCGATCGCCTCGACCGTCCGCTCGGGACGGGCGGCGGTCGCTCGAGCGAGGAGCTCGGTGGCCTGCAGGTGCGTGTCCATGACCTCGCGGAGGATGCCGGTCTCGCTCGGCGCGCCCGCGCCGACCAGCGCGGGGATCAGCACCTCCTCCTCCTTGGCGTCGTGGACTCCTTCGGCGAACTCCCGGAAGAAGCGGGTCAGGAGCGCGAGGTGCTCGCGCTCGCGGCCGTCGACCTCGCCAGGCGCGTTGAGGCGCGCGACGCAGCGCTCGATCGCGACGATGGCGCGCAGGATGAGGTCGTGGTCACG
>CAYMQR010000147.1:8966-10107 GCA_964392195.1 uncultured bacterium
GCCGAGCTTCGCCCACACCGTGTCGCCCTCGAGCCGATGCTTCACGTCGAGCTCGGGCAGCCACTTCACCTCGGCGACGACGTCGATGTCGTCCAGGGTGATCGCGTACGAGAGCACCGGTCCCACGCCGATCGTGGTGCCCTCGAACGACCCGAGCTTGGCGCCGCTGCCGCTGTCGCCGGTGATCTGCTGGTAGTACCAGCCGTTGGCGCCCACGCCGATGAAGCCGCCGAAGAGCGGCAGGTGCTGCGCGATCGAGCCGTCGAGGTGGAACTGGTGGCCGGTCCGGTAGTCGGTATCGTCGTTCTCGCTGTTGAAGTCGACGCCCGCGAATGCGGTCACCTCGGTGCCGATCGTCGTGCTGAGCCAGCTCGCGAACACGAACGGCGAGACCGTGAAGTAGTTGCGGCCGACGTTGGCGAGCTCGCCCACCTCGTACTTGCCGGTGGGGAAGTACACGGCGAGGGCCGGGCCCAGCTTCACGTCGCCGAGCTTCCAGGTGAGGATGAGCGGCAGGACCTCGAGGTCCCCCCATCCGTCCGCCTCGTCGCGCGTCCCGACCACGCGGCCGTTCCGCTCGACGCCCCCCGAGACGTCCACCCACACGTAAGGCGCCGCGACCGCGAACGAGGGGTCGGCGCCGAGCACGTCCCAGCCGGTCTCGACGAGCACGATCGTCGTGTCGGCGTAGACCTTCGCGTCCACGCCGACGACCACCTCGCCGCCGAGCTGGAGCTTGCGAGTGGCGCTGACCGAACCGCCGTAGTAGGTGAACGCGTTCAGGAACGCGGCCGCCTGCCGCCCTGGCACGACGTCCACGAAGGTCGACATCGCGCCCGGCAGGTAGTGGCCGGCTCCACCCTCTTCCGCCCGGCCCGGCTCGGCCGCGCCCAGCACCAGCGCCGTGCTCGCGGCCGCCACGGCACCGACCCGGCGCCACCAGCACCGAGGCATCTTCGCTCGTCTCATCCCCGATCCCCCGCTCGTGTCGAGCCGCCGCCGCGCCGGCTCCCGCCACGCGGCTCGCGAGCCGCGCGGCGGCCAACGATACACCAGCGTCTGTCCGGAATGGCCCCCTCGGCATCGGCCCCCTCGCCGGCCGCGCGCCGCGCGTGCGAGGATCGGCGGCGCGATGAACGGA
>CAYMQR010000148.1:0-10089 GCA_964392195.1 uncultured bacterium
CGGGCTCAGCATGTCCATCACCCGGGTCTCGACCCCGTCGGGCGTCGTCTCGAGTACGAACCGGCGGTTGGGGTGGAGCGGGGTCAGGTTGTCGAAGAAGACCCGCTCGCGGGCGCGCTCCGGCGGCTGGCCGTTGATCGACGAGACCTGGATGAGCGCGAAGAACTTCTCCTTGTCGGTGGGAGCGCGAACGTGGCCGTGGACCGTGTCGCCGGTCTTCAGGTTGAAGCGCTTGATCTGCTGCGGCGAGACGTACACGTCCTCGGGGCAGGGCAGGTAGCTGAAGAACGGCGAGCGCAGGAAGCCGTAGCCGTCCGAGACCACCTCGAGCACTCCCTGGCTGACGAACGCGCGCTGGCCGGCGCTCTTGATCTTGAGCACCTCGAAGATGAGCTCGGGCTTGCGCATCCGGCCCGTTCCCTTGAGGCCGAGCTCGCGGGCGAGCCGGTTCAGGTCCTGGATGGTCATCTTCTGGTACTCGTTCACGTCCGTGAGCGAGCTACCGTTGGCACCCGCCTCCGCGATCAGCGCGGCATCGGCCTCGGGGTCGAGCTGGGGCGCGCCGGCGGGGACCCGGAAGCCGCCGCCGCCACCACCACCGCCGCCGCCACGCGGGCGACGGCGGCCCATGCGTCCAGGGCGATTGCGGTTCATGTCTCTCGGGCCACCTTTCATGGCGGGCTCTCCTCGGGTGCACGCTGGCCGGGCAACGCCCACGCCAGAGGCGCAGGCGCGTTGCTCGCGCGCGCGTTGGATCGGCTCGGTTGTGGGCCGCCGGGTCGCGTCGGTGGGGCTCGTCGCCGCGGCCCGAAGGCCGGGAGGCGAGCAGCGCTGCCGGCGAAGCGAGATCGAACAAGGCCGCGTCGGCGATGCGGGCGGCTCGATCGCGGCCGAACCTACCACAGGGGGTAGACCCCGCCAAACGTCGCTCGCGCGCGGCGCTCGCCCGCTCAGAGCGGCGGGAGGTCGCGCTCGGTCCGCGCGATCAGACCCGGCGCGCGCACGACCACGACCGGGACCGCGAGCGGGTCGATCGGGCCACCGCCCGCGAACACGCCGAGCTGGGCCGACAGCGATTCGCAGCACTCCTCGATCAGCTTCCGCGCCACGCCCGTCACCGCGAGCGGCAGTCCATCCAGCAGCGGCTCGAGCCACGCCGCGACCTCGCCCGGCACGGCTGTGCTTGCCGCGCCGCGCGGCCGCGCCGCGGCGACCCGGTCGGCGAGGTCGCCGAGGTGCTCGGCGGCGATCGGCACGAACGACGGCTCGCGCGAGAGCAGCAGGTTCGCGACGATGGTGGCGACGAGCTGGTGCGCCGAGAGCTCTGTCAGGCGCTCGGTGGTGCAGCCGGCGAGGTCGATCGCCCTCCACTCGTCGGGGTCCGGCATCAAGCGGTGGAACACGAGCACCGCGAGCGCCTCGCCACGCGTCAGCACCGCGTCCACCCGCGCCAGGTCGGCGACGCTCTCGAATGCGCGCACGCCGGTCTCGCCTTCGACGTCGAGCGCCAGCGGGTAGGAGGGCGGGTTGGCCCCGAGGGTGTCCATGGTGCGAGCGACCACGTGGCCGAGGATCGTCGCGCGTCCGCCGAACGCCGCGAGCGGCGTCTCGCGGCGCAACCGCGAGACCCGCGCGGCAAGATCCGTCACCAGCGTGCGGCCGACGCGGTGGATCGCCTCGAGCCGCACCGTGCGCAGCAGCTCCGAAGCGCTCGCCACGTCCCCGCTGGTGAGCCGCTCGAGGCCGAGGCCGAGGCAGGAGACGGCCTGGACCGCCTGGCGGCGCACCTCGCCGAGATCGGCGAAGTCGTGCACCGTCGCCACCAGCACCGCGTTGGTGAGGAACGCCAGCTCGCGCTCCACCCCGGCGCGGACACCGGCGTCCAGCGCGCCGAGCGCCGCGACCAGGAACGACGCCTCGGCGTTCACGACCGGCACGAGCTCGGCGCCGACCGTGGCCTCGCCCGCGGCTTGCGGGTCGAGCTTGCGGTGGAGCTCGGGGTCGAACCGCGAGGGCTCGAGGCGCGCCAGCACCGCGAGCGCGCGCTCGAGGTCGGGGAGGCCCTCGTCGGCGAGGCGCCCGTCGCGCAGCCGGCGGGCCTCCTCGGTGACCTCGGACGGGAGGTCCTGGCGGAGCGACTCGAGGAGGTCGATCGCGAGCTCCGGGGTGCGCTGGCGCAGCACCTTGATCGTCTCGGTCAGCTCGAACGCGACGTTCTCCTCCACGTCCTCCTCGAAGGAGAAGTAGAACAGGTCGTCGAGGGTGATCAGCGACGGGTCGTCCAGCTCGACCGGGTCGACGTCCTCGTGGCGCTTGATGACCCGCATGCGCCCGACGAACATCGCGGCGAGCAGCTCGAAGTCGAGCTGCGCGAGATGACGCGCGAGGGTGCGCGGGCCGGCCTCGCGCAGGCGGTGGATCCACTCGTCGATCCGCGGCGTCGAGAGCTCGCCGCGGCGCCAGCACTCGAGGTCGAGGCAGAACCCGACCTGGGTGGGCGTGGCGAGCGGGAGCAGCTCGACCGCGTCCGCCGGTCCGACCTCGTGGAAGAGCGTGAAGAAGGTCGATCTCGGCAACGCCCGGACCAGCCCCGTGGGGTTCCTGGCGAGGAACACCAGCTGCCAGAGCTCGCGGGAGGGGAGCTGGGCGAGCAGCGGAGCCGCCTGTTCCGGCGTGAGGCCGTCGATCGCCCGGCGCGCCGCCTCGCGATCACGCTGGACCAGCAGGGAGAGCTCTCTCGCGTCCATGGGAGCGGCGAAACGTAACGGCACACCGGGCCTCACCTCAAGCCGCTCCCCGGTGGGCGGGTCGGCTCGCGAAGCAAGTCGCCGCGAGCGGCGTCGGCACCGTGATATAGTCGCACGCAGGGACGTCCTCGGGACGATCTTCCTCGCTCGCGCGCATGACTCAGCCCTCCGGCACCCCCGAACCGGCCACCGGCGTCACCAACTCCAGGAGCGGCCGGGTCGCAGACGGCAAGCTGGTGTTGTGGACCGACAAGGGCGAGCCGAGAGTCATCCGGCCGGTCAGCATCGAGAACAAGAAGCTCTTCGTCGACGCGGAGTCGATGTTGAGCCTCGGCGCTCGCGCCGAGCTCGAGCTGCCACCCGCGAACGACGGCGACGCGCGCAGCCGCGTGCGGGTCGAGGTCGTGTACTCGAACCCCGGCAAGGGCTCGACCACGCTGCGGCGCGGAATGCTGCTGGCGTTCCCGGACCTCACCGACGAGCTGCTGGCGCGCGTCACCGCGGCGATCGCCCAGCCACCCCGCACCAGCTCCATCCCCGAGCCGCCGCCCGAGAAGCCCAAGCAGACCAACGACGAGGACACCGTCTACTCGAAGGTGCCGATCGCCGAGCCGGCGGGTGTGCGTCCCGCGCCGGACGCCGCGCGACGCGTCGAGACCACCCGCGCCAACGGCGCGCGGCGCGCCAAGAAGGGCGGGTCGTTGCTGTGGGTCCCGGTGCTGCTGGCGCTCGTGCTCGCGGGGGTGTTCGGCTGGTTCCGGTACGAGGACTGGCTCGAGCAACAACAAGACGTGCCCAAGGTCGACCCCGGGTCGGTTCGCGTGACCAAGCGGCCCGCGAACACCCCGCCACCCGTGGCGGAACCCACCGTGGACCCGCGCTACACGGCCTATGCGGGGCCGGCCCGCGAGGCCGCCGAGGCCCTGCTCGCCGGCGACGCGCCCACGCTGGAGGGCAAGCTCGCGTCGGCGGAGAAGGCGGTCGGTACGCTGACGCCGGAGCCTACCTCGCTGCGCGGCCTCCGTGCTGGACGCGAGGCGCTCAGGCTCCGCGACACCGCGCTCGACAACATCGGCCAGGTGCGGTCGCTCGAGGGCACGGCGTGGGGAAAGGGCTCGAACACGCCCTATCGCACCAAGGAATCGTTCCTGAAGGCCCAGGAAGCGCGGATCTCGCTCACCAAGAGCACGTCTGCCGAGCTCGCCACCGAAGCGCTCACGATCCTGCGCGCGCCGGATCCCTGGAAAGCGGAGTCGGACGCCGTGCTCCAGGACCGGATCGAGCGCACGGTGCGGATGCTCCAGCTCAGCCACTGAGCCCGGTGAGCGGGGCCGGCGTGCTCGCCGGCGCGTCGAATCGGTAGACCGCGCTCACGCCGTCGCGACCCTCGTACACCCGCGCCGCCGCGTGTTGCGCGAGGTAGCGGGCGATCGCCGGCTCGACGTGAGCCGCGACGCCGAGCGACGGCGTCGTGACGATCCACGTCCGTCCCGGACGCATCAGCTCGGCGCGCAGCTCCGCGAGGGTCCGGATCACCGGCGCGCCCACGTAGTTGTCGACGAGCCGGCCGTCCTGAGCCTCGTGGAAGGCGTCCCACAGCGCGGGGTTGGCACGCCAGATCCAGCCGTCGAGGCGGCCGGTGTAGCCGAAGGTGAAGATCGGGTGGGTGCCGAGGACTCGATCCTCGGGTGCGCGGTGCTCGGCGACGAACCGCCCGGTGCCGGCGGTGTCCCAGGTGAAGAGCACCTCGATGCTCGGCAGGTAGCGGCCGTCATCGACGCGGTCGGCGTGGCTGCGGCTGGCGACCCGGCACGAGTCGGCCACGTGCGCGTCCGCGACACCGATCACGAGCGCGGCACACGCCCCCACGAGCGCGCCGGCACGCGCGCCGCGCTCGCCGCGCGGCCAGGCGCCGATCGCCGCGCCCGCTCCCGCCATCGTCCCCGCCGCGAGCAGCATCCCGAACGGCAGCAGGTGGAAGAGGTAGCGCGGGACCGCGTGCGCCGCGCCGAAGCCGAGCAGCGCGATCCCGAGCACCACCGTCGCGCCGAGCAGCAGCGCCGACGTCGCGCCCTCGCGAGCGTTCTGCCGTGCCGCCGGCCCGAGCGCGGCCACGCACCACAGCGGTGCGCCGATCCCGATCATCCACACCAGCGACGGCACCAGCACCGGCAGCCAGCGGAAGAACTGGTCCGACCAGCGGCCGAGGCTCTTGGTGAGCGCGCTCACGGCGCCGAGCGCCGCGCCGCTCGGGCGGTGGACGAACCCCACCTCCCAGCGCGACTCGAACGCGAGCCAGGCGAGCGCGAGCATCGCCACGGCGGCGAGCTCGGCCAGGTGACCTCGATCGCCGAACCAGCGCCGCCCGCGCAGCGCCACGAGCGGCACGTAGAGGAGCAGGAACGTCAGCGCGATCGTGTGGGTCGCGAGCGCGGCCGCGAGGCCGGCGAGCATCGCCACCCGCGCGCGCCGCTGGCCGAGCACGTGGACGGCGTGGAAGCGCTCGACGAAGCCCACCAGCAGGAGCTGGAGCACCGGGTAGTAGCGCGCGTAGCGGCTCATCTCCACCTGCCACACGTGCGCTGCGATCATCGCGGCCGCGGCGAGCCCGACCGCGGGCGAGAAGAGCCGCCGGCCTGTCCACCACAGCGCCGGCACCAGGGCGGTGGAGGCGAGCGCGGCCGGCAGGCGCAGCAGGGCGTCGACGTGCTGGCCGTGGATCCCGGAGGGCGCCACCGCGGCGGTGGCGAGGTACGTGTAGAGCAGGCTCTTCCAGTACACGGCGCCCGACGGCAGCTCCGGGATGCCGTGCTCGAGGACGCCGCGCACCGCGAGGAACGTGAAGCCCTCGTCGCCGGACTGCGAGAGCGCGCCGAGGTGGCGCACCCGCAACCACGCGGCGGCCAGCGTGAGCGCCGCGACCGCGGCCACCTCGAACGGCCGCACCGCCGCGGGCGGACGGGCCACGGGGCCGGGTTGCGACGGGTTTCGCGAGGGCCACATGGGAGCGGAGGGTCGCGAGGCTAGCCGCCCGGGCGGCGCGCGGTCCAGAATGCCCGCGCTTCGTTCCGTCCCACCGCGCTCAGGAGGCGCTCCTCATGTACCAGCCCCTCGACGCCGGCTCGGCCGCGCTCGTGGTCATCGACATCCAGGAGCGGCTGATGGCCGCGATCGCCAACCGGGACGAGGTGGTGAAGAACGCGTCGCTCCTGCTCAGGCTCGCCGAGATCCAGCGCATCCCGAAGCTGGTCACCACGCAATACAAGGCCGGCATCGGTCCGATCGTGCCGAGCGTCGAGGAGCTCCTCGGCGAGGGCCAGGTGGTGTTCGACAAGACCGAGTTCTCCTGCCTCGCCAACGAAGGCGCGGCGCGCGGCCTCGCCGAGCTGGGCCGCAAGCGTCTCGTGCTGAGCGGCGTCGAGGCGCACATCTGCGTCTACCAGACCGCGCTCGCGTGCAGGAACGCCGGCTACGACGTGACGGTGGTCGCGGACGCCGTGGGCTCGCGCACCGCCGAGAACCACGTCCTCGGCCTCGAGCGCATGCAGAGCCTCGGCTGCCAGGTGGCCTCGGCCGAGATGGTGATCTACGAGTTCCTCGGCAAGGCGGGCACGCCGGACTTCAAGAAGCTGCTCCCGCACCTCAAGGGTTGAGGGCGGGCAGCGGGTCGAAGCGCTCGAACGGGTTCGCGAACCAGTCCTGGAGCGTGCGCGCCATGATCGCGGCGTGCGCGCCGTCCAGCACGCGGTGGTCGAACGTGACGTTGAGGCGCATCACCTTGCCGACGGTGATCGCGCCGTCCTTCACGATCGGCACCTCCTGCACCGCGCCCATCGCGATCAGCAGCGGCACGCGGCTGTAGGGCACCAGCGGCACGTACGCCTCGTCGATGCCGAGGGTGCCGATGTTGGTGATCATGAGCGAGCCGAACGGGTCCTTCGGGATGCCGAAGCGGCGCAGGTCGAGGTTGAGGCCGAAGCTCACGAAGCCCATGAAGTCGAGCACCGGACGGAGCAGGAACACCGGCAGGACCTTGAAGATCGAGCGTGACTGCTCGAGCTCGCGGTCCTTGCCGGTGCGCACCTTCTCGACGCGAGCCTCGAACTCCTCGACGATCTGCGCCAGCGTCTTCCGATCGGGGTCCTGGATCGTGAGGCCGCTCAGGTCGTACTCGCCGGTCCTGGGGTCCTCGAGCACCGCCTGGAAGAAGACCCCGACGCGATCGCGCAGGTAGATCCGGCCGAAGCGCAGGATGGCGTTGGCGTCGGGCATCTTGCGGTAGACACCGCCCATCGCCTTGCACATCAGGTGCGTGAGCGTCACGCGCTTGCCGGTCGCGGCGCGGAACGCCTCGACGTAGCGGAGCGCGTCGTCCACCCGCAGCGTCACGGTGCCGTAGACGCTCGGGTCGCCGACGGTGCGCCAGGTGCCGAGCGCCATGCGCCGGAACGTGGAGAGCTTGGGCTTGGGAGTGAGCTCGAGGTTAGGCATCCGGGGGCTCCGTGGCGGCGCCGGCCGCGGCGAGGTGCGCGTCGATCGAGTGCGCATAGTACGCGATCACGTCCTCCTGATCGGGGCGGACCACGAGCGCGTCGCCGTCGCGGCGTACCAGCCCGCGGCGGACCAGGATCTCGAGGGCCACGTCGGCGAGCACCCGCGCCTCCTCGGCGTCGAGGTAGGCCTCTTCGAACTCGATCAGCCCGCCGCGACGATCGAAGCGCTCGTCGCCGAGGCGCTCGCGCGCTCCGCGCTCCGCCTCGAACTCGTGGCCCATGAGGATCGCCGCGCCCGCGCGCTCGGCCCGGGTGCGCAGCCGCGCGATCTCGGTCCGTAGCGCGTCGACCGCGACCGCGCCTGGCCCGAGGCGGCGCAGCGCCGCGCACGCGAGCGGCACCGGCGTGACCGGGATCGAGTGCGCGATCCGCCCCATGAGGTGAGCGGCGAGGTGCTTCACCGCCTCGACCCGCGCCGCGCCCGCGCCGTCGCGATCGTCCCACTCGCTGGCGTGGCTCGCGTGGTACTCGTCGAACGACACCGGCTCGCCGATCCGCACGCTCGCGTAGCCGTGGCGGCGGATCCGCCCGCTCGCGAGCCGGACCGCGTTGGCGATCAGCGTCGGCGGCCCGAATACGACCAGCCGCGCGAGCGACGCGAGCTTGCTCGCGAGCGTGGGCTTGCGCGCGCGCCCCGCCGCCTCGTCGAGGAGGTTGCGGTCCTCGAGCACCCAGTCGAAGTTGATCCCGACCGGCACGAATACCAGGTCGTCGCGGAAGGTCGGGTCGGACTTGAGCTGCACGAGGTAGTCGAGGAGGCCGATCTTGGGCTCGCGCAGCTTGCCGTCGCGGCTCAGCCCGCCCTCGAGGAAGATCCCCTGCGTCAGCCCGCGCGCGCTGATGTGCTGCACGTAGCGCTTGAGGACCGTGTGGTAGAAGGGGTCGCGGAAGCCGCGCCGCACGAAGTACGAGCCGAAGCTCTTGAAGAGGTGCTCGAGCGGCCACACCCGCGCCCACTCGCCGACCGCGTAGCTCAGCGTGATGTGGCGCGCGAGCAGGTACGCCATCAGCACGTAGTCGACGTTGCTGCGGTGGTTGGCGACGAAGACGACCACGCGGCCGCGTGGCAGCCGCTGGACCGCCTCCAGGTTCTTCCTGTCGACGACCACCTGGTAGAGCCCGTTCACCAGCGCGCGGGCGACGCGATAGCCGACCTGGTAGTACGAGAGCAGGTTGAACGACGGCACGATCTCGTCGAGGTAGTCCTCGGCGATGGCGCGCGCGTCCTCGATCCGGATGCCGTCGGCGCGCGCCTTGCGCAGGATGTGCTCGTTGAGCACCGGGTCGTTCATCATCTCGTCGACGACCACGACCTTCGACGCGAAGCGGTACGCCTCGCGGGACAGGTGGGCCTCGCGGATGAATTCGCGCACCGAGCGCTCGATGCGCCGCGCCGCCGAGCGCAGCACCACCGAGCGCAACACCTCGTACACGGCGATCCCGACCAGGACCCACGCGAGATTGGCGAGGAAGCGGTGCACGGGGACCGGTCGCGAGCCGCGCGGAGGAAGGGGCGCGCGGCCCGGAACGTGTACCACCGGTGTTCGCGGCGAATCCAGCGCCGCCCGCCGTCCGCGAAGGGCGGTCGGCGCGTCAGGGCCCGGCGCCGTCGTGCCGGCGCAGCCCGTCGGCGAGCGGAGCGTAACCCTCCCGGAAATCCGGGAAGCGCAGGGTGTACCCGCTCGAGCGAAGCCGCTCGTTGCGGCAGCGCTTGCTGCCGCCGCGTCCCGCCGTCTCCGTCGACGGACCAGCGCCGTGCTCGTGAGGCGAGGGGACGCCGAGCCGGGCCGCGAGCCAGTGGTAGACGGTGCACCGGTCGGTCGGCTCGTCGTCGACGCCCACGTAGAGCGGCTCGGGGGCGGCGACGTGGAGCGCGAGGTGCGCCAGGAACCCCGCGCAGTCGTCGCGGTGGATACGGTTCGAGTAGCTCGGCTCGCCGTCGTGGCAGCGCAGCGTGCCGTCGCGGACGCCGGTCACCAGCCGCGTGCGGCCCGGGCCGTAGATGCCGGCGAGGCGGACGATGGTGCTCGGGATGCCGCCCGAGCGCGCGAGCTCCTCGGCCTCGAGGAGCACGCGCCCGCTGAAGTGGCGGGGCCGGGTCTCGGAGCGTTCGTCGACCCATTCGCCGTGCTCCTGCCCGTAGACGGCCGTGCTCGACGTGAAGAAGAGGCGCCGTACCGAGCCCGCGGCGCCGCCCGAGCGGATCCAGCGCAGCACGTTGCCGAGCCCGGTGACGTAGGCATTCCGGTACGCGGCTTCGTCCGAGCGATCGGCGGCGGCCGTGTAGAACACCGTGTCGACCTCCCCGGGCCACGCCGGAAACGTGGCGGGATCGGCCAGGTCCGCGGCGAGCGGCTCGAGGGCTGCGGGGATACGGGTGGCGTCGCGCCGCAGCCCGACGACGCTCGCGCCCGCTTCCGCGAGGGCGAGGCCGAGCGCGGTCCCGACGTCGCCGCACCCGGCGATCAGGACGCGCATCGCGACCCGTCCGAGACGTGGTGCTCGGCGTCGCGCGGCTCGGCGAGCCTGAGCGCCACCATCCAGCCGATCGCACCGGTCACCAAGCCTGCCGGGATGTCGACCACGTAGTGCTGGCGGATCAGCACGGTGGACGCGGTCACGCCCAGCGCGCCCGCGACCACCAGCCATCGCGCGGCGCTGCGCTGGCGGAGGTGGAAGAGCGCCGCGAGCAGGCTGTGCGCGACGTGCAGGCTCGGGAACACGTTCACGCCGCCGTCGGCGTCGATGAAGTGCAGCAGCAGCTCGCAGGTGAACCCGGCGCACTCGAG
>CAYMQR010000149.1:0-10067 GCA_964392195.1 uncultured bacterium
TCTTCCACACCGGCGCGGTCGCGGAGAACCTCGAGCACGCCCTGCGCGACTGGTCGCGGCGCGAGCCCGGGGCGGCGTCCGGCGCGCCAGCGCAGCTCGGCGGGGTCGCGCCCGCGCAGGTGTTCGCGCGTGGCTCGTCGAACCGCTGGACGCTGAGCGTCGACGCCTCGGGGGACCTCCTGCACCGCCGCGGCTGGCGCACCGAGAGCGTGAAGGCGCCGCTCCGCGAGACCCTCGCCGCCGCGATCCTGCGCATGTGCGAGTGGGACGGCACCACCCCGCTCGTCGACCCGATGTGCGGTGCCGGCACGCTGGTGATCGAGGCCGCGAGCATGGCGCTCGGGCGCGCGCCCGGGGTCGAGCGCGGCTTCGCGTGCGAGCGCTGGCCGAGCTTCGACCGCGATGCCGCCGAGCGCCTGCGCGCCGAGGCGCGCGCCGAGGCGCGCGACGCCGCGGGCGTCGCGATCGTGGGCTACGACCGCGATCCGGCGGCGGTGCGGCTCGCGCGCCGCAACGCCGAGCGCGCGCGGGTCGCGGGCGCGGTCACCTTCCACCACGGCGAGCTGCGCGCGGTGCGCGCGCCCGAGGGGCGCGGCCTGGTGATCGTGAACCCGCCCTACGGCCGCCGCCTCGGCGACCCCGCGCAGGCGCGCGCCACGATCCGCGAGCTCGGCCAGCTCCTGCGCGAGCGCTTCCAGGGCTGGCACGTCGCGGTGCTCGCACCGGAGTCGAGCTGGTCCCGCGAGCTCGGCCTCACCGCGCGATCGTCCACCTCGCTGCGCAACGGCGGCACGCGGATCCACCTGCTGCAGCTCGTGGTGTGACGCGCCGTCGCGCACGACGAGGCGTGCGACTCCAGGGGACGTGGGAGGCAGCGCCGGGTCCGGCGCCCACTCAGCCGCCGAAGCGGGTCCAGAGGAGCACGCTCGCGAGCCCGAGCGCCAGCGCGACGATCGCGAGCGCGAGCCGCGAGCCGGCCTGGTGGGCGGCGCGCAGCTCCTCCTGCGGGGTGGTCGAGAGCACGAACGGCTGGCCGCCGCTGCGGGGCTTGACCAGGCGCCGCGGCGAGACCGCCGCGGCGGCGCGCTCGACGGCGCTCGCTTCGCCGTCCCCGCCTTCGTCCTCGTCGTCCAGCTCGACGTCCGGATCCCGGATCACCAGCTCACCGAGCGCGTAGAGCGGATCACCGGCGTAGATCCGTTCCTCGGTGTAACGGAAGCGATGCCCCGGGGTGCCGGCCATCCGGATCATGCCCTCGGCCGATTCGCCCGGCCCGACCCGCTCCGGGTCGCGATCGGTGGGCTCGGGCGTCGCGCCGTACCACACGCTCCGGTCCGTGGGCGTGACCTCCGCGCCATCCGGGAACACCACGCAGGCTCCGCTCGCGTCACGCACCACGAACGGCGCCGAGCTCGCTTCCTCGGTCTCGGTCGCCCACCTCGACTGCTGCGTGTCCGCACGGCTCGACGGCACGAAGCGCTCGACCTTGGAGCGGTACCAGCAGACCTCGGCATCGGTGAGCGGCGCCGTGAGCGGCACGCCACCGAGCGCCTCGACCCGGCCCTCGACCTCGGCGTAGCCAGCCTCGGCCAGGCCGATCGCCGAGGTCGGTGTGCGCGCCATGATCCGCGCCAGGCGCGCCGCGCGCAGGCTCACGAAGAGCCCGATCCCCGCCATCGCCGCCGGCACGGCGAGCATCCCGGCGAACGCCGAGAGCGGCGCGTCGCGCACGATCTCGGCGAGCACCGGGTCAGCCGCCGCCCGAGCCGGCGAACTTGTCGCCGTCGTCGGCGAACAGGACGTTGAAGCTGGTCAGCGAGCCGTAGCAGCCGGTGATGTAGCCCTGCAGCTTGACCTTGACGACCTCGGGAAGCTCCGCGCCGTTGATCTGCTGCTCGAGGACGCGCAGGCGGTCGCGGATCATCACGACCTTGTGGAAGAGCGCGTCGATCGGCAGGCTCTTCTCCTGGAGCCCCGGCTTGCCGGGCTTCAGGATCATCTCACCGCCGCGCCACTTGTCGGCGGGCACCGCGGGACCGAGGCCGGTCTCCTCGCGGATCACCCGCCGCAGCAAGAGCTCCAGATCGGCGACTGTGGCGCCGCCCTCGTTCGTGGTCACGGACATGGTGGGGTATCTCCTCTCGCGTTCGGTGACGATCGGAAGGACGCCGGGACGCCAGCCGCCCGAGCCCGCGCGCGGCGCGCCACCGGGCGTGGCGGCCGCGGAACCCGCCGTCCGCGCCCGCGGGTCCTCGGAACCGGTCACTGCCGGGGCGTCGTCGTCACCCGCTCCGCGATAGTTGTGCTGGCTGCCGCACCGGTCGCACACCACGCGCAGCGGCAGGCCGCGCTCGTCGACCACGATCACGTGGTGGCTGCGCACGTCCTTGCACACGCGGCAGCGGTCGTCGATCGAGTCTCCGGCGCGGTGGGTACGGTTCGTCGATTCGGTCACGGCCCTCGCTCCCCGGCGGCCGGTAGTCGAGCCCGCCGTCGCGGGGCCAAGCATAGCGAGCGAGCCGTGTGCTAGGAGAGGTCCGCGTCCTTCCCACCGCAGCACCCGAGGTCCCGCCGATGGCCCGCTCGCCCCGCCGCCGCGCTCTCGCCCTCGCCCTCGCACCGTTGCTCGCCTCCGGGTTCACCGGCTGCTCGAACGGAGGCGACGAGGGCGGCGCCCGGGACGGTGGCGTGGCGATCCGCGACGACGCGCTCCTCGCCGTCGGGGCGGACGGCGACGGCTCCTGGATCCTTCCGAATGGCCGCCGCATCACTCCGGCGGGCCGCAGCGTGGCCGTCGACCACTTCCCGTTCTCGCTCGCGTGGAGTCCCGATCGCCGCACGCTCTTCGTCGGCGCGGAGGGCAGCGTCAGCGCCCTCGATCCGGAGAGTGGCGCCACGCTGGCGAGCGCGAGCGTCCCGAGCGCCTTCCTGGGTCTCGCCGTCTCTCCGGATGGAAGCCGCATCTTCGCGTCGCGTTCGGGCGAGAAGCGCGTGGTCGCGCTCGCCTGGGACGGCGCGTCCCTCACGGAGACCGCGTCGTTCGCCGCGGGCGGCTACCCCGCGGGGCTGGCCGTGAGCCCCGACGGCACCGTGCTGTGGGTGGTGCTGCAGATGGGCGGCAGCCTGGTCGCCCTCGACGCCGCCACCGGCGAGCGCCTCGGCGCCGCCGACACCGGTGACAACCCGTACGCGGTGGTGCTGTCCGGCGACGGCCGGGAGGCCTACGTGTCCGTCGAGCGCGAGGCGAAGGTGCGTTTCTTCGACGTCTCCGACGCGCGCGCCCCGCGCCGCCTCGGCGACGTGGGCGTGCAGAAGAACCCCGAGGGCATGGTGCTCTCGGCGGACGGCGCGCGGCTGGCTGTCGCCAACTCCGACGAGGACTCGGTGAGCGTGATCGACGTCGCCAAGCGCAAGGTGACGTCCACCGTCGACCTGAGGCCGGCCGGCGCCCTCGGTTACGGGTCGGCGCCGAACAGCCTCGCGCTCTCGCCCGACGGGCGCCGGCTCTTCGTCGCGCAGGCCGCCGACAACGCGGTGCGCGTCATCGACCTCGCGAGCGGCACCCGGATGGGCTCGATCCCGACGGCGTGGTACCCGACCGCGATCGCGCTCTCGGCAGCCGGCGAGCGGCTCTACGTCGCGAACGCGAAGGGCGTCGGCAGCGGTCCGAACGGCCCCACCGTGGCGCTGCACAACGACTCGTCGTTGCAGCTCGTCGAGGTACCGGCCGATCCCGAGCTCGCCGCCGCCGAATCCCGCGTGGTCGAGAACAACACCCGCTCGGCGCGGCTCTTCGAGGTCGACGAGGACCGCTTCTCGAATCCGATCCCGCTCCCCCGCGGCGGCGAGAGCCCGATCCAGCACGTGCTGTTCGTGGTCCGCGAGAACAAGACCTACGACGCGCTGCTGGGCGACTACTCGGCGGCGAACGGGGTACCCGAGAACTGCCTCTACTGCGGCGACTACACGCCCAACCTGCACGCGCTCGCGGCGCGCTTCGCGAGCGGCGACAACTACTACTCGAACGCCGAGGCCTCGGTGCAAGGCCACGCGCTCACCACCGGCGCCATCTCCAACGCATTCACCGAGAAGAACTGGTTCGGCGACCGCGGCGTCTCCCGCGACCTCGAGCAGTTCGCCAACGCCTCCGAGTGGCCGAAGAAGCAGTTCCTCTTCCAGGCGATGCTCGCCAAGGGGATCCCGTTCAAGTCGTACGGCGATCAGGCGGGGCTGGGCCCGGACCTGCTGGTGCTGAACACGCGATACGTCCACTGGGGCCCCAAGGACCCGCCGCTGTTCTGGCTCAACTCGAAGGACGAGGCGAAGATCGACGAGCGCATCGCCGAGTGGGAGCGCGACGGCCTGCCGGCGATGGCGTACATGGGCCTGCCGAACGACCACACCACCGGCTGCGAGTTCCCCTACCCGACGCCGCGCTCGATGATCGCCGACAACGACTTCGCCACCGGCAAGCTCCTCGACTGGCTGAGTCACAGCAAGTACTGGGACAGCTCGCTGGTGGTGGTGATCGAGGACGATCCGCAGGACGGCGTCGACCACGTCGACGCGCACCGCTCGATCCTGGTGGTGGCGTCACCGTGGGTGAAGCGCGGCTACGTCTCCCACGTCCACTTCCACGAGGGGAACATCCACGCCACGTTCGGGCACGTGCTGGGGCTCGACCCGCTCTCCATCTACGACGAGAACGCCCAGCCGGTGTGGGACATGTTCACCACCACTCCCGACCTCGAGCCGTTCACGGCGGTGCCGCGCAAGATCCCCGAGGAGATCTCGCTGCCCGGCACCAACTGCGGTGAAGCGTCCCGGGGGCTCGATTTCCTCGACCCCGACGAGGCCACCGGCCTCCAGCGGCTGTTGTGGCAGCACCAGCGCGGCGAGCTGAACCGGTTCGAGCGCGAGAAGGTCGAGCGCGCCGGCGAGCTCCGCGACGCGATCGTGGCCGCGGCGTCGGGCGCGGCGCACGGCACCTGACCGCACGTCACAGCCGGTCGCTGGCGATTCGAGGCATCGTCGCGAGTTGCGTGACCTCGGTCACGCAACTCCGTCACCGTTCGGTCACGTCACCGAGCGATGGGACGGACGTGCGACGAAAGGCGCCCGAAAATGGCCCTGAAACGGCCCTCCTGCGACATCCGTAGGGGACCGTTTCGGAACCCTTTCCCCTACCCTGGGGCTCACACTCACGGGACGCAAAGGACCAAGGTCGTCTCGTTCGACGGAATGCCGAAGAGGATCACATCGCGTTCGACGTCACCGGGGGGTCGCGGCGCGCGCGGGAACAGAGCAGGGGAGAGGAGAGAAGTCATGGCAAAAGTTCGTTCGAGGTACCTGAGCTTCGCGGTGGTGGTGCTCGCGGCGTTCGTGTCCGCGGCGCCGACGGGCGGCGCGTGCACTCCCGCGCCAGCCACGCAGACCAAGGTGGTGGCGGCCAACGACCTGGGCATGCACTGCGTCGACAAGGAGTTCTCGGTCTTCTCGATCCTGCCGCCCTTCAACGTGATCCAGGCGCAGGTGCTCCAGACCGACGCCACCGGCTTCCCGCAGATCCTCACCGACGCCAAGGTCAAGGTGACCTACAGCGCGGTCGCCGACGCGGGCGGCTCGATCAACACCACCAGCCTCGGCAACAAGACCGCCTTCTGGAACTACGCGCAGGCGCTGTTCGGCGCCGTGCTCCAGCCGGGCCAGGGCCTCACGGGCCTCTACATGCCGGGCGATGCGCCCACGCCGGGCCCGCAGGCGTTCCGCTTCGACGCGGCCACGAGCTGGTTCAAAGCGGACGGCATCCCCATCACGCCGACCGACGACGCGCGCAACTACAACCCGTACCCGCTGCTGCGCATCACCGCGATCGACAAGGCCACCAACACCGAGCTCGCCCACACCGACGTGGTGGTGCCGGTCTCGACCGAGACCGACTGCCAGAACTGCCACGCCACCGGCGGCATCGCCACCGAGGCGCCCGGTGTCACGTGGTCGAACGACCCGGACCTGGAGAAGCAGTCGAAGCTCAACATCCTCATCCTCCACGACCACTCCGAGGGCACCAACCTGGTCGGCAGCCAGCCGGTGCTGTGCGCGAGCTGCCACTACTCGGCTGCCCTCGACCTCGCGGGCACGGGCCCGCAGGGCCCGCAGATCGGCAAGCCGACCTCGTCGGCGGTGGCCCACGACTTCCACGGCCGCCAGCTTCACAACGGCGTGCCGGTGTTCCCGTCGAACGGCGACGCGAACTCGACCTGCTACCAGTGCCACCCGGGCGCCATCACCCAGTGCGACCGCGGCGCGATGAAGACCGGCGGGATGGAGTGCCGCGACTGCCACGGCGACATGCTCTCCGTGGGCGGCGCCTACACCCTCGCGGTGGGCGGCAGCATGGACGGCACCAACGACGGCGGACATCGCCGCCCGTGGCTCGACATGCCGCGCTGCCAGTCCTGCCACACCGGTGACGCGCTCAACCACCTGAGCGGCGCCGGCCTGGTGAGCGCCCCGGACGGTATCCGCTTGACGCAGGCGTACCGCACCGGCGACGCCGCCGCGTCGCCGATCCTGGCCACCAACACCCGCTTCGCCGAGGACACGCACACCCGGTTCCGCGTCAGCGCCGGTCACGGCGACGTGCTCTGCGAAGGGTGCCACGGCAGCACCCACGCGATCTGGCCGAACGCCGACGCCGCCGCCAACGACAACGTCGCCGCCAAGCAGATCCAGGGCCACGCCGGCACGCTCATCGAGTGCACCGCGTGCCACGCCTCTGGCACGGTGCCGCTCAACCTCAACGGTCCGCACGGCATGCACGTGGTCGGCGACGCACGATGGATCGACAGCGACGTCCACGGCGAGATGTTCGAGAACAACAAGAACTCGTGCCGGACCTGCCACGGCGCGAGCCTGCAGGGCACGCCGCTCTCGAAGGCGGCGGCGACCCGCACCTTCAACGTCGAGGATCGCACCGTGACGATCACCGCCGGCACGCTGGTGCGCTGCAACCACTGCCACGGCACGCCGGGCTGAGCGCCTAGCCCTTCCGAGAGGTCCAGGGAGGCCGCGCGACCCACCCGGGTCGCGCGGCCTTTTTCGTTCGCCGCGGCGGCGAGGGACCGCAGCCCTCCGACGGTTCCATGGAGGGCCGCGATCCTTCGCGGCCGCATGCGGATGGCGCCGGGCCCACCACGCGGTTGATCCAGGCATGACACGCGTGCCACAGTGGCTGAGCCACCCAGCCAACCCCGCCTTTTATCCCCGAACCTCGATGGCGCGCTTCGACCCGAAACCGCTGTGGATCCCCGCGCTCCTCGGCGCCGGCCTCACGCTCTGCGACCGCATGCACTGGCGCCACGGCGCGCTCTCCTACGGGCGCCCCGGGCTGCTCGGGGGCCAGCCGCTGTGGGTGCCGCCGCTCTTCGCGGCGGCGGCGATCGTGCTCGTGCTCGCCCACCGCTGGGTCGTGGGGCTCGGCCCCGGGTACGCCCCACGACTGGACGCGCGGGCCGCGGCGGCGCGGTGCGCGGTCTTCATCTTCGCCTACGCATGCACCGCGTGGTTCCACACCCGGCCCTGGGCGCTCGCGATCGCGCTCACCGCGAGCTGGATCCCGGCGGCGCTGGCTCAACGCTACCGCGGCTTCGTCGCCTTCGCGGGGGTGACCGCTGTCATCGGCCCGCTCGGCGAGTGGGGCGTGAGCGCGCTGGGCGGGTTCCACTACACCCACCCCGAGCTCGGCGCCGTGCCGATCTGGCTACCGCCGCTCTACCTGTGGGCGGCGAGCTGCGGCGCCGCCCTCGACCGCTGGCTCGCGCCCCGAGGCGCCTTCGAGCGGTGATCGCTCACTGCAGGTCGAACGCGCCGGCTGGACCGTCCCCGGTCGACGCGAGCGGAACGAAAGACGGGCCGAGCGCCTGCGCGTACGACTTCCCCGCCACCGCGCCCGCCGGGCGCCGGAACGTGAAGCTGGTGGAGCTCACGCTGGCGGGCCCGCGATTCGCGGCGATCAGGCACGCGTGTGTGCGCCCGGCTCGAGCGTGAGCGGCAGGCACGGAACGCCGAGGTCGCGTTCGAGGCGGCTCGCGAGCTCGTCGCGCTCGGCGGCGCCAGGGGTCACGAGCTGCGCGCTGCCGTCTCCTTGCGAGCCGACGCCCTTCCCGCCCAGCGCCAACGCGCGGGCCGCGGGATGAGCCAGCACCTCGTGGAGGCGCGGCGCCGCGAGCTCGGGGCACGCGGGCGCCACCAGGCGGTCGAACATCGCTTGCGCCTCGCTCATCAGCGCACCGAGGGCCGTGGCATCGCCGGCGACCAGCGCGGCACGCGCCGCGGACACGATCCGCTCGTTCCGCCACCCGAGCGCCTCGCGCACACCCGCCGCCACCGCTCCCGGCGCCGCGGGAAAACACGCATTCAGGTCGCGCAGGATGCGACGCGTGTCCTTGGAGCGCGCCAGGTCGACGATCAGCAGGTGGAGCGGCCTCGTCACCTCGAGGGTCTCGATCGCGAGAGCGTCGCCGTCGAAGGTGAGGTGCGTCGCGCGCCGGCCGAAGGCGCAGATCTGATCCATGCGGCCGCACGCGGAACCGGTGAGCCGCTCGCCTTCGTAGGCGAGCTCCATCTCCTGGCGTTCGCTCAGGTCGAGGCCGTGGACGCGGCTGAACGCCCGCGCCACGGCGACGCAGATCGCCGCGGAGGACGAGAGCCCCTTCTGGATCGGCAGCGTCGAGGAGCGGATCCTGAGCGTGATCCCGCCCACCTTGTGGGACGCGACGAGCTGCGCCGCGGTGCCGAACGCGTAGCTCAGGAAGCCGCCGGCCTCGGCCTTCTCCGCGAGAATACCGGCCATGTCGTCGACCACCTCTTCGTGCCAGCGCTGCTCACCCTCGATCCAGTACGCGATCGCCACCTCGCGCAGCCGCGCCTCGGCCTCGACGTGGATGCCCTGGTCGGTGCCCGCCACCAGGCACCGGCCCGGCGGGATCGAGCGGTCGACGCGGCGGTAACCGCCGGCCCAGTCCGAGTGCTCGCCGAACAGGCACAGCCGCCCGGGAACGAAGAGCTCGATCATGTGCAGGGCGAGGCAGTCGCCGGCGGATGGGCGGCGACGGCATGGCCCAGCACCGCGCCCATGGCGCGGATGTCGGCGACCTTCGCCTCGAGCTTCGACCAGTCGTCGTCCTTCGCGATCGCGTCCCAGATCGACTCGACCTCATTGATCAGCATCGAACATGGCTGCTCGCGCTCGAAGTAAGCGAGGCCGAGCCGCTCGGGGTGGCTCGGCACGTGCCGATCGAGCGCGGCGCGGAAGTCCTCGTAGCGGGGCCCGATGTAGTGGCCCGCGGCGGCCCCGCGGTGCGCCCGCTCGGCGCTCACCGCGCCGCCGTACCAATCGAAGAAGAAACGATCGAAGCCGACGTAGCTCTCCCCCAGGAAGCCCAGGCACGCGCGCAGCAGCGCGGTGTCTCCCTCGTCACCGCGCGACGCGACGCCGAGGCGCTCGAGGAAACGGCGCCTGTACTCCGCGCGGAACACCTCCTCGAACGAGTCCATGGCCGCCTCGAGCGCCTCGGTGGTGGAGAGCGGCACCAGCGCCACGGCGAGCTGCTCGACGTTCCACGCCACCGCGGCCGGCTGGCGCCCGTAGGCGTAGAGCCCCATCGAGTCGAAGTAGGCCGCGGTGAACTGCGGGTCGTAGCGCGGCAGGAAGCGCCACGGGCCGTAGTCGAAGCTCTCGCCGGTGACGTTCATGTTGTCGGTGTTGAGGACGCCGTGGACGAAACCGGCGACCATCCAGCTCGCGGCGAGCCGCGCCGAGCGCTCGCTCACCGCGCGCAGGAACCGCGAGGCGAGATCGGTGCCCGGCGCGGTCGCGTGCTCCGGGACGTAGAGCTCCGCCGCGAGCTCGAGCAGCTTGCGCAGCCGCTCGACGTCGCGATGGTAGGCGTGCCGCTGGAAGCTGCCGAAGCGCACGTGGCCGTGACTGAGGCGCACCATCACCGACGAGCGCGTCGGCGAGGGCTCGTCGCCGCGCTCCAGCGACTCGCCGGTCTCGAACAGGC
>CAYMQR010000150.1:0-10059 GCA_964392195.1 uncultured bacterium
GTCGACTCCATCACGTCCTGGATGGCGGTGCCGTCGTGGTGCGCGGCCTCGAGGCGCGCGGCGTCGCGGTCGGCGCGGCGGGTGCCGAGGGTGATGCCGTGGCTGCGGAACACGTCGCGCAGCACGGTGAAGTTGTCCTCGATCGCCTTGTGCACGGCGGTGAAGCCGTGCTCGGCGGACTGGTGCCGCGACCACGCGTTGACCGGGTTGATCAGGAAGAACAGGTAGTCGTCCTCGGCCGGCTCGATGAACACCATGTCGGCGTGGATGCTGTCGTCGTTGAAGAAGCCCTCGCGGGCGAGCTCGAGCCGCGTGCCGAGCATGATCCGGAAGTACTGGCTGATGAGCGCGTACGCCCCGTGCTCGTAGAGCGAGCGTTCCAGGTTCGAGTACTGGATCTGGCGGAACGGGTTGTAGCAGACGATCAGGTCGGCACCCTTCTGGATCGCGGTCTTCACGTTGGCGGTGCGCACGATGCCGCCGTCGGCGAGGTCGAGGTAGCGCCGCTCGCCGGCCTCACCGAAGCGCGGGTTCTGCACGCGCACGGTCTTGAACCAGCCGGGAAGGCCGCACGACGCGACGGTGGCCTGGGTGATCGGCACGTCGCGGTAGTGCTCGTCGTGGCCGAACACGATCTTGCGACCGGTGTTGACGTCGACCGCGGTCAGGTAGAGCTCCTTGCCGGTCTTCTTGTAGGCGCGCACGAAGTTGTTGGGCAGCCCGGCGCGGCGCAGGTTCTTGCGCAGGAAGCGCTCGAGGCTCGCGGTCGAGAAGAAGCCGGTGGGGATGAGCCGGGTGAGCACCGTGGTGGCCTTCACCAGCGTCTCGGGCAGCGTGTACGGGGCGCCGGTGCGCGGGTTCTCGAGGCCGCGCAGCCAGTTCGCGCACACCTCCGCCTCCTTGCGGACGAACATGTCGAGCCGGTCGATGAACTCGGTGGTGTTCGGCCACATGAAGTGGAGCGGCGTGAAGTTCACGTACTTGGAGCTGGTGCCGTCGATGATCTGGAACAGGTCGTTGGGGCTGATGCCGGCCGAGAGGGCCGAAGCGAAGACCGCTCCGGCCGAGAGGCCGACGAACGAGTCGAAGTCGGACACCCCGAACGGGCGCGAGACGCGACCGTCGGAGCGCGAGATCAGGAAGTCGTCGAGGGCGCGCAGGCCGCCGAGCTTGTAGCCGCCGCCGCTGATCGCGCCGCCGGCGAGGACGAGTGCGACCTTGCTGGGACGGTTGCGCCGTTCGGCCGGATCCACCTTGCGGATGATCGTGATGCCACGATTCTCGATCCACTGCTTCTGGAAACCGCCCATTCGGCCACCTCCGGTTCGCTCGACGGCGGATCTTAGACGCACCGCGCCATCGACACAACGAACGCTCTCCTTGGTTCGTCAGAGCAATTCGGGGGCCATCCGTGGATCACGCCGCCGCGGCACCGCGAGCCGGTGGCGCTGCGCCGCCGCCGCACCCCGGATACACCCGCCCGGCGCCGCGGGCCCGTCCGAGGCGCCGGAGCGATGATCAGTGAGATCGGCTAGTTAGGTCGCGCGGCCCGGGGAGGGCGCGGCCCAGCAGCGGCGGGTGGTGGCGACGGGTGGTGCCACCCACCTCGCGCGGAGGTGGGGCGAGGGTCGGCGGCCCGAGCCGTTTCGGCCCCGTCTCGTGTGACGCGTGTGAGACCCAGCTGGTGCCGACGAAAAGCGTCGTCGGGCGATCCGTCACGGTGCCGTTACGCGGCACCGGCCTGGAGCCGCTCGATCACCCGCTCGGCGGCCCGCTCGGCCTCGCGGGTGCAGTCGTTGATCCCGACCCCGCGATACGCGTTTCCGGTGACCACCACGCCGGGATGGGGTGCGAGCGCCTCGTCGATCCGCCGTACCCGCTCGCGGTGCCCGACGTTGTACTGCGGGATCGCCACCGGCCACTGGAAGACCTCGCGGAACACCACCGGCGCCTCGATGCCGAGGATCGAGCGCAGCTCGCCGCGCACCACCTCGACGAGCTCGTCCGCCGGCAGCCCGGCGATCTCGGGGTTGCGGGCGCCGCCGACGATCGTCCGCAGCAGCACGCGGCCGTCGGGCGCGCGGTGCCCCGGATAGATGCTCGAGGTCCACAGGCTGCCGAGGATCCGCCGTCCCTCGGTGCGCGGGATCAGGAAGCCGAAGCCGTCGAGGGGGTGGCGGACGGCGGCGCGCTCGAAGCCGAGCGCCACCACTGCGGCCGGCGCGTAGGGGATCTCGCGCGCGGAGGTCGCGGCGGCGGGCGCCAGCTCGGCGAGCAGCTCGGCCGCCGCGTAGGCGGGCACCGCGAGCACCACGGCGTCGGCGTCGAGCACCTCGCCGCCCGCGAGCCGCACGCGGTGGCCGCCCGCGCCGCCCGAGGTCACGGCGTGTGCCGCCGCTCCCACCCGCACCCGCTCGCCGAGCACCTCGCGGAGCCGTTCGACGATCACCTCGGTGCCGGCGCCGAAGCTGGTGAGCTTGCCGGAGGGACCCGCCGGTCCGCCGCCGCCCGGCGCGCTCGCGGGAGCGGCGCCGCTCGCCAGCGCCTTGCGTCGCTCGCGCTGGAGCCTGAGCAGCGCCTTGATGAGGCTGCCGTAGTCGCGCTCGAGCTCCTTGATGCGCGGGAAACACGCCCACACCGAGAGCTTGCGCGGGTCGCCGGCGTAGACGCCGGAGACCATCGGGTCGAGGAGCGCGTCGACGGCCTCGGGCCCGAGGCGCCGGGCGCCGAACTCCGCGAGGCTCTCGTCGAGCTCGGGCGGGGCTGGCCGGATGAAGGGCTCGGCGACGATCCGCAGCCGCCCCGGCAGGCTGAGCAGCCGGGAGCGGAAGAACGCGGGCGGGCTCTCGGGCAGGGCATGGAGCTCGCCGTGGCGGAACACGAAGCGCCGCCGCGCCGCGTCCGAGCTCGGCAGCAGCCGATCCTCGAGGGCGAGATCGCGAGCGAGGCGCAGCGTCTCGGGCTTGCCGTCGAGGAAGCCGTTCGGTCCGCCTTCGACCGTGAAGCCGTCACGGCGGTGCGTGACGATCTTGCCGCCGAGGCGCGGCTCGCTCTCGAGCAAGGTGAGCGCGAGCGGGATCCCGCGCGCCTCGCAGCCGCCCACGATCCGGTACGCCGTCGCGAGCCCCGAGATCCCACCACCGATCACCACCACGCGCTTCATCGACTCATCCGATCACCGTGTCCGCGTTGCTCTTCGGACCGCCGGGAGGCGGTCCCTCCGAAACTGCGGCGATCCGTTGCCAGCCCCCTCGGAGGGCCCGACTCCGTCGGGCCGCGACCGGGTTGGCCTCGCTAGACCGTCCGCGAGAACACCGGCTTCTCCGGGTTCTTGCGCTTCAGGTACCGATCGAACGGCATCGCCACGTTGCGGATGAAGAGCCGCCCGAGCGGCGTGACCTCGATCCAGTCGCCCTTGTCCTCGAGCATCCCCTCGCTCACCAGCGGCGCCAGCTCGGCGAGCTCGGGCGCGAAGTGCTTGCGGAAGTCGAGCGCGAAGCGCGCCTCCACCTCCGCCGGGCTCACCGCGAAGTTGCACATCAGCGCGGTGATCACGAAGCGCCGCGCCTTGTCCTCTTCCGTGAGCAGGATGCCGCGCTGGGTGGCGAGGCGCCCGGCGTCGATCGCCGCGAAGTAGTCGCCGAGCTCCTTCACGTTCTGCGAGTAGCTGCCCTGGACGTCGCCGATCGCGGTCATGCCGAAGCCGATCAGGTCGCCGGTCTCCTTCACCGTGTAGCCCTGGAAGTTGCGGCCGACCTTGCGGCGCTCGAGCGCGCGCGTGAGCTCGTCGCCGGGCTTGGCGAAGTGGTCCATCCCGATCTGCTGGTAGCCGGCGGCGCCGAAGGTCTCGAGGGCACGCACGAAGAGCCCGAACTTGGCCTGCGTGGCCGGCATGGTGGAGGGCTCGATCTTGCGCTGGTGCGGCTTGAGCCACGGCACGTAGGCGAAGCTGAACACCGCCACCCGATCGGGGCCCATGTCGACCACCGCGTCGAGGGTCTTCTGGAACGTCTCCTCGGTCTGGTAGGGCAGGCCGTAGATCAGGTCGGCGTTGATGCTCTCGAAGCCGCGCTCGCGGGCGCGGTCGAAGATCGCGCGCGTCATCGCCTCGGGCTGGATCCGGTTCACCGCCCTCTGCACCTCGGGGGTGAAGTCCTGGATGCCCATGCTGACGCGGTTGAAGCCCAGCCCGCGCAGGAAGTCGATCTGCGACGGGCTCGCGGTGCGCGGGTCGATCTCGAGCGCGACCTCGGCGTCCGGCAAGAGCGTGAAGTGCTTGGTGATGGTCGAGAACAGCTCGCCCATCCGCTTCTCGCTCAGGAAGTTCGGCGTGCCGCCGCCCCAGTGGAGCTGGATCACCTTGCGGCGATCGGGCAGGTGGCTCGCCACCAGCTCGATCTCGCGCACCAGCCGCTCGAGGTAGGGCGCGGCGGCCTCGTGGTCCTTGCGGATCACCACGCTGCAGCCGCAGAACGTGCACATCGACTCGCAGAACGGGATGTGGAAGTAGAGCGATAGCGGCTCGTCGGGGTGGGCGTTGGCGCGGTCGAGCGCGGCGCCCTCCTCGGCGGGACCGAAGTAATCGTGGAACTCGACGGCGGTGGGGTAGCTCGTGTAGCGCGGCCCCGGCCGGTCGTAGCGCGCGAGCAGCTCGGCGGTGACGTGGGGCAGGGTGGAGTGGCTCATCGCGCGGGTCCCGCCGTCACTGCTGCTGTTGCTGCTGGTGGCGCGCCTTGCCGCCGCTCGCGCCGCCGGCCGCGCTCAAGCGGTGGACGCATTCCACCAGGAACTTCGCGGCGTCCGGCGAGGTGTCGGGGTAGATGCCGTGGCCGAGGTTGAAGATGTGGCCCGGCACGGTGGCGCCCTGGGCGAGGATCTCGGCGACGCGCTCCTCGAGCTTCTCGCGCGGCAGGAAGAGCGCCACCGGGTCGAGGTTGCCCTGCACGGCCACGTCGGCGCCGAGCCGCCGCCGCGCGTCGGCGAGCGAGGTCTTCCAGTCGATCCCGATCACGTCGCCGCCCGCCGCCTTCATGCGCTCGAGGAGCCCGGCGCCGCCGTTCACGTAGTGGATGACCGGTACGCCCGGCCTGGGCAGCGCCTCGATCACGCGCGTCACGTAAGGGCCCGCGAACTCGTCGTAGTCCCTCGGCGACAGGATACCCGCCCAGGTGTCGAAGATCTGAACCGCCTGGGCGCCGGCCTCGATCTGCGCGCGCAGGTAGAGGCCGACCGTGTCGGCGAGCTTGCCGAGCAGCGCGTGCGCCACCTGGGGCTGCTCGAAGAGCAGCCTCTTCAGCTTGAGGAAGTCCTTGCTGCCGCCCTTCTCGACGACGTAGCTCGCGAGCGTGAAGGGCGCGCCGGCGAAGCCGATCAGCGGCACGCGCCCGGCGAGCTCGCGGCGCAGGAGGCGGATGGTCTCGAGCACGAACGGCACGGTCTCGACCGGGTCGGGGACCGCGAGCCGCTCCATGCGCTCGAGGGTGAGCTCGGGCGGCGCCAGCACCGGCCCGCCCTCGTCGAAGCGCACGCCCACGCCCATCGGCTCGAGCGGGATCAGGATGTCGGAGAACAGGATCGCCGCGTCGACGCCGAGGATGTCGATCGGCTGGAGCGTCACCTCGGCCGCCTTCTCGGGTGTCTTGCAGAGCGTCAGGAACGGGATCCCTGCGCGCACCGCGCGGTACTCGGGGAGGTAGCGGCCCGCCTGGCGCATGATCCACACCGGCGTGCGATCGACGGGCTCGCGCCGGCAGGCGCGCAGGAAACGGTCATTCATGGCGGGCGGTTCCGATCTCCCGCGCGTCGCGCCCGGGGCGCGGAATTGTGCTTCCGGCGCGGGGGCGGAGGCAACCACGCTCGGTTGACTCGCCGCGCCACCGATCAATAGATTCGGTCGCATGGCTTATCAAGAAACGATGCATCGCAAGGAAGGCTTCGACACCTTCGTGTCGAGCGCCGCGTTCTGGACCAAGCTCCTCAAGGGCACCCTGCCGGGCGGCAACGCCGGCGTCCAGGGCAGCGGCTTCAGCGGCGCGCTCAACTTCGAGGTCACCGGCAAGGCCGGCGGTCACTTCCACGTGGTGGTCGAGAACGGCACCGTGCGCGTCGCGCCCGGCGCCCACGGCTCGCCGCAGGGCACCGTGACGCTCGCCGACGAGCTCTTCATGCGGCTGCTCTCGGGCGTGGCGTCGTGGGCCACCGTGTATTCGAGCGGTCAGCTCCAGGTGACCGGCGCCGACAGCGCGCCCAAGGCGGCGGGCGCGCTGTTCGGCCAGATCAAGGCGGCGCGCGGCGGCAGCGGACCCGCGGCGTGGGTGACGCGCTGGTGGACCAACCACGTCATCAAGAAGTCGGGCGTGGTGCGCGAGGCCCATTGACGGGGTGACTGCTCGCCGCGCTCCCGTGCTCGCGGCGCGATCCCCGACCCGCTCGCCCGGCGTGATCGTTTCCCACGGCCCATCGTCTCGTCACGGATCCTCCGACCCGACCCACCCGAGGTGTGCCCATGAGCGGTAGCGACAAGGCCGTCGTCACCTGCGCCCTGACCGGCGTGCTCACCAACCCAACGCAATTCCCCGTCCCGGTCACGCCGAAGGAGATGGCCGCCGCGGCACGGCAGGCGCGCGACGCCGGCGCCACCATCGTCCATTGCCACTTCCGCATGCAGGAAGAAGGCATGGGGCACCTGCCGACCTGGGATCCCGACGTGGTCGCCGCGGTCTGCGACGCGATCCGCGCCGAGGTCCCCGACATCCTCATCAACCTCACCACCGGCGTGATGGGGCCCGACCTCTCGGGGCCGATCGCGTGCCTGGAGCGGGTGAAGCCCGAGATGGCGGCGCTCAACGCCGGTTCGCTCAACTACCTGAAGGCGCGTTCCGACGGGCGCTGGGCGTGGCCGCCGCTGCTCTTCGACAACCCGGTCGACAAGGTCGAGCAGTTCGTCGAGGTCATGAACCGGGTCGGCATCATCCCCGAGTGCGAGTGCTTCGACACCGGCATCGTGCGCAGCGTGAAGATGTACCTGGACGTGGGGCTCTTGAAGCCGCCCGCGCACGTGTCGCTGGTGATGGGGGTGGCGAGCGGGATGCCGGCGCGCCCCGAGTGGCTGCCGCTGCTCATCGACGAGATGGCGCCCGGCACCGAGTGGCAGACCATCGCCATCGGCCGCGAGGAGGTGTGGCCGCTCCTGCGCCGCACCGCCGAGCTCGGCGGCAACGTCCGCACCGGCCTCGAGGACACCTTCTACCTGCCGGACGGATCGCGGGCGAAGTCGAACGGCGAGCTGGTCGAGGCGCTGGTGCGGATCGTCCGCGACGTCGGCCGCGAGCCGGCCACTCCCGCCGAGGCGCGCCAGCTCCTCGGCCTGGCGTGATCGCGGCCGTTCGCGCGGCTCGTCGCGGGCGGCACCTCGTTCCGGTTGAAGGGGCTTCGCGCCATCTGGTAGCGTCGCCGCGGCCGGCGCACGTCGCGCGGCGCGCTCGCCATCGCGGCGGGCCGCGCCGGAGCGTGCCGCGTCGCGGGCCAGGAGCCGCCGGATGCTGAAGCCGGGCTTGGAGATCGTCTCGAAGGGTGACGTCGTCGAGCGGGTGATCCTCAACCGCCACGAGACCAAGATCGGCCGTCGCGACGACAACGACATCGTCCTCAGCAACGTCAGCGTGTCGCGCTACCACGCTCGCATCGTCGACGAGGGCGGCCATTTCCACGTCATCGACGTGGGCAGCGCCAACGGCGTCATCCTGAACGGCAAGCGCATCGCCGAGCGCGCGATGCTCAAGCTCGGCGACGAGATCGCGGTCGGCAAGTTCGTGCTGCGTTTCTGCGAGCTCGACCCGCAGCGCGCCGACGTGCGCAGCGGTCAGGCGTCCGACGCGGCGCCCGCAGCGCCGGGCTCGACGTTCGAGGTCGGCGGTGAGGCCGCGCGACGGCTGCGAGAGACCGTCCGGGAGGGCGGCGACCCCGAGGACACCCGCTTCAAGAGCGACGCCTCCGGCGACGCGGCCGACACGCTGCCGCCCGCCAAGCCGCTGCCCGCTGGCCAGCCGCGCCGCATCCTCAAGGTCTACGAGCTCGGCGAGCTGCGCTTCGAGAAGGCGATCGAGCACGTGCCGTTCTCGCTCGGCCGCTCCTCCGACAACGACCTGATCCTCAACAAGGCGGGCGTGTCGCGCTACCACGCGTCCATCAACGGCGACGCCGCGCGCTTCACCTTCGAGGACCTCGGCAGCAGGAACGGCAGCTTCGTCAACGGCGAGAAGGTGAAGAGCGCCATCCTGTCGCTCGACGACGAGATCAAGATCGGCGACTTCCGGATCGTGCTGACCGGCACCGCCGCGGCCGGCCCGCCGAGCGACGTCGTCCACGCCGAGCCGGTCAAGTCCTCGGCGCCCGACGCCTCGTTCGAGATCGCCACCGAAGGCCGCACCATGATGAGCAACGGCGCCGCGGTCCGCGCCGAGCTGGCGGCCGCGAAGGCGGCGGCCGAGGCGGCGGCGCCCGGCGGCGACCGGCCGCGCGCCCAGTTCGAGTTCCCGGTCAAGGACGTGTCGGTGTCGATCCAGTTCCTCGGCTGGGTGACGAGCTTCCAGTTCGAGCCCGACACGCTACAGCGCGCCGAGGGCCACGACGCCGCGCGCGACCTCGTCACCATCCGCCTCGACATGGGCGACCGGGTGCTCTCGCGCACCATCCCCATCGCGTCGCTCGACCTCGAGGCACGCGCCAAGAAGTAGCCTGCCGTCGTTGGCCGAGCCCCCCTTCGGCCGGCGCGTCCACCCTGGTCGCACCCCCGGCGTGGCGCGCGTTCCGTGGAAGGGGGACCGCGCATGACGCAGCTCGATCGATTCCGCGCGTGGCTGGCCTCGCCGGCCGCGCGCCGCACCGGCGCGGTGCCGCGCTGGGTGGCGGCGCTCGCGGTGGTGGCGCTGGCGTTCGTCGCGTACTGGAACTCGCTGTGGGGCGAGTTCGTCTACGACGACCTCCACACCATCCGCGACAACCCGGGGATCCGCGGCTTCGCCGCGTTCTTCAGCTACCTGCCGTACCAGTTCCACCGCCCGCTGCTGATGCTCACGTTCGCCGCGAACTACCAGAGCGGCGGGCTCGACCCCTACGGCTACCACCTCACCAACCTGGCGCTGCACGCGCTCAACGTGGTGCTGGTGCTGGTGCTGGGATCGACGTGGCTCGCGCGCAGCGGGCTCGGCGCCGCGCGCCGGTCGGCGGAGCGGGCGGCATGGCTCGCGGCGGCGCTGTTCGCGGTGCACCCGGCGCAGACCGAGGCCGTGAGCTACGTCGCGAGCCGCTCGTCGCTGCTCTCGACGAGCTTCATGCTGCTCGCCGTGCTGGTCTACTTCCGCGAGCTCGACGCCCGCGGCGTGCCGCGGCTGGTGTGGCGCGGGCTCGGGCTCGCGCTCTTCGTCGCGGCGATGGCCACCAAGGAGATCGCGCTCGCGACGCCCTTTCTGCTCCTGCTCACCGAGCGCGCGCTGCCGCCCGCGGTGGGCACGCGGCGCCCGTGGACCGAGTCGCTGCGCGGGGTGGCGCCGCACCTGGCGCTGCTCACGGCGGGCGCCGCGGTGCGCGTCATGCTGCAGCACGCGGTGGAGACCACCGACATCACCTGGTCGCTCCTCGACCACTGGCGCACCGAGGCGGGCGTGTGGCTGCGCTACGTGCAGCTCGTGCTCTTCCCGGTGAACCTCAACGTCGACCCGTCGATCCCGGTGGCGACCGCGTGGGGGTGGCGCGAGCAGGCCGGGCTGGCGGCGCTCGGCGCCGCGGTGATCGTGGCCCTGGCGGCCAACCGGCGGGCGCCGCTGGTCTCGATCGCGATCGGCTGGTTCCTGCTCGCGCTCGCGCCCACCTCGCTGATCCCGCTCCAGGACTTCATCGCCGAGCGCCGCCTCTACCTGGCGATGGTCGGGCCGGCGATCGCGGTGGGCTGGGCGGTGGCGTGGCTCGGCGAGCGCGCGCGCTGGTCGCGGCCCGCGAGCGTCGCGGCGCTGGCGATGCTGCTCTTCTTCTCGATCGCCACCGTGGCCCGCAACCGCGTGT
>CAYMQR010000151.1:0-10039 GCA_964392195.1 uncultured bacterium
GCTGCATGCGGCCCTCGACGAGGCGGGCGAGGTCGCGGGCGCCGGCGTCGGCGCGGGGTGGATCCTCGGCGACGGCGCGGCGACCTGCGGCGAGCACCCCCTCGACCTGGCGCTCTAGCTCGACGGGGTCCGTCGCGATCCGCTCGCCGGCGACGCGGTGGCGCTGATCGTCGTGGCGGCGCGCCCGCGGGACGTAGACCGCGGGCACCTCCGCGGCGCGCAGCTCGTGCACCGCGTGATAGCCGGCGCCGCTGACCGCGACGTCGGCCGCGGCCAGGTAGCGGGCGAGGGGGAACAGCCGGACCACGCCGCCGCCCGGCGACAGCTCGTGGCTGACGAAACGCCACGCGATGGCGAGCCGGGTCGCGAGCTTCGTGACGAGCGCGGCGGTGCGGCGCTGGGTCTCGAGCGAGCCGCTGCCGATCCCGAGTAGCAGAGGCCGCGAATCGTGCGGCGCGAGCCCGAGCGCCGCGCGCGCCTGGTCGCGCGGGAGCGCGGGCGGGGCGAGGAGCAACGGCGCGGTCCGGGTCTGGCGGGGCGCGAGGGCGGCGAGCTGGGGAGGCGGCTCCTCGCACCACACGATCCGCTCGTATTCGCCGTCGATCACCTCCCGCACCGGTGGGTGGAGGTAGAGGCCGGGCCTCAAGTGGCGGGTGACGAGCCAGCGCGCGCGCGCGCGGTGGACCAGCGGCCCGAGCTCCTTGACGACGCCGCGCGGGAAGACGTCGACGAGCAAGAGCTCGGGCGAGCCGAGCTCGTCGAGGAGCGCGGCCGGAGCGCCCTGGTCGTCGTTGACGGCGTGGTGCTCGAGCCCGAGCTCGGCCGCCCACGGCGCGAGCCGCCGGGGTAGGATCAGGGTGCCGTGGCCGAGCCGCGTGAGCAGCGCGAGACCGCGCAGCACGTGGCCGTGCCCGCCGCCGAGCGCGTAGTAGACGACGCGCGGCGATCCCACCCGGGGCTCAACTCGCGCCGGGGTCGGCTTCGAAGTCGTCGCCGGTCGTGGTGTCGTCGGTGTCGTCGAACGCGCGGTAGTCGTCCGAGTCGTAGGTGGTGTCGCGGTTGCGGTACGGGTCGTCCTCGTCGAGCGGCCCCTGGGCCGCGGCGCACGTCACGCACAGCGCTCCCGAGCCGTCCGCCGCGGGGCGGGTGTGGAGGATGCAGATCGGCTTGCCGCACGAGAAGCAGGATCCCGTCGCCGGCCGATCGCAGGCGTGAGCGAACAGGAACCCGCTCCGCTCGGCGCAGCTCACGGCGCCACCCTGGCGTAGAAGGCCCACAGGGCGGCGCGCTCGGCGAGCGACAGCTTCTCGATCACCAGCCACGCCGCGGCGCGCGTGTCGCTCGCGCCCTGCACCTCGCCGAGCTTGTCGCCGCCCGCCGCCTCGAACGTCACCTTGCCGCCCGCCGACTTCACCTTGGCGAGGACCTCCCCCGAGTCGCGCCGCACCTCGGCGCCGCCGCCGTCGGCGCGCACCGTCGCGAGCGTGGTGCCGCCCGCGTTCTCGAGCACCAGCTTGCCGTCGCCCTTGTCCTTGATCCGGTAGAGGCGGTTGCCGGAGCCGTCCTCGACCTCCGAGCCGTTGTCCTTGCGCTTCACCTTGAGGCGCTCGACGTCGCCCGGGTCGCGCAGCTTCACGCGGTCGTCGGAGACCTTGATCTTGCCGAGCGCGGCGCCATTCAGGCCGGTGGCATCCACCTTGCCGTCCTTCACCTCGAACGCCATCAGCACGGTGCCCTTGGCGTCGAGGTAGCGAAGCGAGGTCGCGGATTCGGCAGCGCGGGTCGGCGCCGCGGACGCAGCCGCGAGTACGAACAGGGCGCTCAGCGCGATCGTGGTCCGGGAACGAGACGTCCGTGTGGTCATCGGGCCTCCGCTCGAGAGGCGGCCACATTAGGTGGTGGTCCCGCCGCGCTGCAAGCGCGCGCTGTGTCGCCGCTGGAGGAGCGAGGTCACCACGTCGAGCGTCCCCGACGTCTTCGCCCGCTTTCCTCACGTGAACGCCCCGCCCGGGGTGTGATACTGTGAAAGCATGAAAAACATCACAGTTTCCGTGGACGATGAGCTCTATCACCGTGCGCGGGTGAAGGCGGCGGAGAAACGGCGGTCGTTGTCTGCCTTGGTGAAAGAGTTCTTGAGCCATCTCGTCGAGGAGGAGTCGGACTTCGAACGCATGCGCAGGCTCCAGAACGAGACGCTCGAGCGTCTGCGCGTGGCTCGTCCGGGGTTCTCGGGAAGCGATCGACTGAGCCGCGACGAGGTCCACGATCGCCATGCGGTTCGTTGACACCAACGTCCTGCTCTACGCGGTGAGCAGCAGCCGGACCGAAGCCGCGAAAGCGGAGCGCGCGGTGGCGCTCCTCAACGAGCCCGATCTGGCGCTCTCGGTTCAGGTGCTCCAGGAGTTCTACGTTCAGGCCACCCGCGCCTCTCGGTCCTCACCGCTCGGCCACGAGGACGCGGTCGCGCTGATCCGCGCCTGGTCTCGCTTCCCGATCCAACCGATCACGCTCGAGATCATGACCGCGGCGCTCGGTGCCCGGTCGCGGTGGCGCCTGAGCTACTGGGACGCCGCCATCATCGAGGCCGCTCGTGCGCTTCGCTGCGACGTGGTCCTCTCCGAGGACCTGAAGCACGGGCAGAGCTTCGATGGGCTGCGGGTGATCAACCCGTTCCGGTGATGGGCGCGGGTGGATCACCCACGCACCTCCAGCCCGTCACCTGCGCTCAGGTCTCGATCCTCATGCCACTCGACGTCCTCCACGCCGACAACCACGTGGTCGCGGTCGCCAAGCCGGCGGGCGTGCCCACGGTGCCCGACGAGAGCGGCGACCCCTCGCTCCTCGACGCGGTGCGCGAGTGGATCCGCGTCACCGCGGGCAAGCGCGGCAACGTGTTCGTGGGCGTCGTCCACCGCCTCGACCGCCCGGTCTCGGGTGTGGTGCTGTTCGCGCGCACCAGCAAGGCGGCGTCGCGGCTTTCCGACGCGTGGCGGACGCGCGCCGTCGAGAAGACCTACCTCGGGCTGGTCGCCGGAGCGCCGCCGCAGCCGAGCGGCGAGGTGGAGCTCTGGATCGTCAAGGACGAGCGCCGCAACGTGGTGCGCGCGGTGGCGAGCACCCACGCGGGCGCCAAGCGCGGCCTGTCGCGCTACCGGGTGGTCGCGAGCCACGGCGGCGTGACGCTCCTCGAGCTCGAGCCGCTCACCGGGCGCAGCCACCAGCTCAGGCTGCTGTGCCGCGAGCTGGGCGCGCCGCTCCTCGGTGATCTCAAGTACGGTGCGGGCGAGCCGCTCCCCGACGCCAGCGTCGCGCTCCACGCGCGGCGGCTGGTCTTCCCGCATCCGACCGCCAGGACGCCGGTCGAGGTGACCTGCGAGCCACCCGACGTGAGCTGGTGGCGCGCCTTCCGCGGCGAGTGGCGCTGAATCGAGGAACCCCATGAGGTCCAGGAAGGACATCCACTTCGAGCTCATCGCGACGGACCGCGACTCGTTCGCGCGCCGCACGCGCTTCCGCACCGCGCACGGCGTGGTCGACGGCCCGGCCTTCATGCCGGTGGGCACGCTCGGCGCGGTGAAGTCGCTGACGCCGCCGCAGGTCGCGGAGACCGGCGCGCAGGTGATGCTCGCCAACGCCTTCCACATGTCGCTCGAGGAGCGCGCCGAGCGCGTCGCGCGGGTGGGCGGCCTGCACAAGTTCACCGGCTGGAACCGCACCATCCTCACCGACTCGGGCGGCTTCCAGGTGTTCAGCTTGCCCGGGACCAAGATCGACGAGAGCGGCGCGACGTTCCGCCACGGTGAGGACGCCCAGCCGATCAAGATGACCCCCGAGAGCTCGATGGCGGTGCAGCGTCAGCTCGGCGCGGACATCGTCATGGCGTTCGACGAGTGCGTCGAGTACCCGGCCGAATACGGCTACCTCGATCGCGCCGTCGAGCGCACCTTCCGCTGGGCACAGCGCTGCCTGTCGGTGGAGCTGGCGCCCCACCAGTACCTGTTCGGCATCGTGCAGGGCGGTACCTTCGAGAAGCTGCGCGTCCGCGCCGCCGAGCAGATCGCGTCGCTGCCGTTCGACGGCTTCGCGATCGGCGGCGTCAGCGTCGGCGAGGGGCTGGACCTGCTGTGCTCGGTGGTCGCCATCACCGCGCCGCTCCTGCCCGAGAACCTGCCGCGCTACCTGATGGGTGTGGGGCTCCCCGAGGACATCCTCGAGGCGGTCGAGCGCGGCATCGACATGTTCGACTGCGTGATCCCCACCCGCTACGCGCGCAACGGCACCCTCTTCACCAGCGAGGGGAAGCTGCGAATCGGCGACAAGCGCTACCGCAAGGACCGCTACCCGGTCGACACCTCGTGCGACTGCTACACCTGCCAGAACTTCTCGCGGCTGGCGCTGCGCCACTTCCTGTACGCGGGCGAGGCGATCTACGCGACCCTCGCCAGCATCCACAACCTGCACTTCTACCAGGGCCTCATGAGGCGCATCCGCGACTCCATCGAGGGCGGCACCTTCACCGCGATGAAGCGCGAGTTCCTCGCCCGGTACAAGCGACAGGACGACGTCCCGGGCATGCGCAACCCGCGCAAGAAGGATCGCAAGGGGCGCTGAGCGGTGACCAGCGCCACGGCGTACCGGCTCCTCGACAGCGGCCACGGCCGCAAGCTCGAGCAGATCGGCGCCGTGCGCGTCGAGCGCCAGGCGGCCACCGCGTGGTGGAGGCCACGGCTCCCCGCCGCCGAGTGGAAGGACGTGGACCTGGTCCACCACCGCAGCGAGAAGGGCGGCGGTCACTGGGAGACCCGGCGCGCCGTACCCGCCGAGTGGGTGGTGAGCCACGGCGGTGTCGAGCTGATCGCGAAGGCGACGCCGTTCGGCCACCTCGGCGTGTTCGCCGAGCACGCCGGCCAGTGGAGCTGGCTGCGCGAGCGGATCGGCGCAAGCCGCGCCGCGCAACCGGCGGCGCAGGCGCGCCCGCGCATCCTCAACCTCTTCGCCTACACCGGCGGCGCGACGCTCGCGTGCGCCAAGGCCGGCGCGCAGGTGACCCACGTCGACGCCGCGCGCGGCGTGGTGGACTGGGCGCGGCGCAACGCCGAGCGCAACCACCTCGCGGCCGACGCGGTGCAGTGGATCGTCGACGACGCACTCGCGTTCGCTGCTCGCGAGGTGCGGCGCGGGCGTCGTTACGACGGAATCATCCTCGACCCGCCGAGCTTCGGACGGGGCACCAGCAAGCAGGTGTGGAAGATCGAGGAGCAGCTCCCCGCGCTGCTCGCCGAGGTGGCGAAGCTACTCGCGCCCGAGCCGCTTCTGGTGCTGCTCTCGGCGCACTCGCCCGGCTTCGGCCCGATCGCGCTCTCGAACCTCCTCGACGAGGCGCTCGCCGCGCACCCGCCCGCCTCCCTCAGCGAGGAGGGCGAGATGATCGTGGCGGATTCGTGCGGCCGCCGGCTCCCCTCCGGGACCTTCGCGCGGCGCGGCTTCGTGCGCTCCTGACCCGTCAAGCGTTTGAGCATCCGACGGGTTCCTGGCGACGGGTGCCTTCGCCAGGCGGCCAGCGAGCGTGCGAGCGGAACGCGCCGGTACCGGTGGCGGCGCGGTGCTCCTCACAGTTCCGTAGTGATCTCAGTCTGTTGCGGGGCGGCTTCGGGGCGTCGGGGAGCGTCGGGGAATGTCGTCATTGATGGGGCACGGTCGGAGTGTTTCTTGCTTTTCCGCCCAACACCGCCAAACCGAGGATCAGGATCCCGTGTCGACAAAGAGCCCCAAGGAAGGGCCTCGTGAACAGCGAGGTGTGTTGCGCTCGATCCCCCGAGCGCGCCCGCTTCGCGGCCGCTTCGCGCTTCACCGCTCGCTCGCCGCGGTGCTCGTCGCGACGGCGCTCGCCCCGCTCGCCGGCGCCGCCACCGCTCCCGTGCCCACGTTCGGCGGCGAGGTCGTGGCAGCCTGGTACAGCTACCTGCCATCGATGGGCGCCAATCTCTACGAGGCGGTCGGCGACAGCCTCAGCTGGCCGGTGCTTCAGCCCGACGGACGCACCTTCAACTCAACCGCGGTCAACCTGCTCGACGGGGACATCCGCAACGCCTTCGACTACGGCGTGTCGCAGGTGCTGATGCGCGTGCGCCCGGGTGGCGGCTCGATGAACCCGTTCGCGGGCACCCCGGACGCGTGGCCGGTAGACAACACGATCTACGACACCAAGGACGGCGAGTACCTGGGACCGAAGGACGGGCTCGGCAGCGAGTCGTATCCGCCGCGGGTGCTGACCGACGACAGCCCCGGCAACACCTCGCCCTGGTACGACTTCGTCTACGCGGTGGCGTCTCGCTACAACGGCACCACCCCTGATCCCAAGAACCCGGGCAAGCTGCTGCCCAAGGTCGACTACTGGTCGTGCGTCGAGGAGCCGGACCAGAAGAGCTTCTGGTACGGCACCGCTTCCGACTACTTCGGCGGTGTCGGCGGTGATCCCGCGATCGGCACGCTGCCGACCTTCTACCGGGCGGTGAAGGCCGCGAACCCCGACGCCAAGATCGTCGGCGGCGGGCTCGCGAGCCACGAGGTCGGCCTCTACATGATCCACGAGATGGGCCGCGCCCACGGCAACGCCTACGACGCCTCGGTGCGCGCGTACGGCGCCGCGTACTTCACCACCAACTACCCGATCCAGCGGCTCATGTCGCTGCCGCTCTCGGACGCCGACCTGTTCACGAGCTTCGAGACCGACCCGGAGCGCATCCGCGCGCGCCGCTTGATCGACGCGTTCTTCGCCGCCGGCGCCTACTACGACGTGGTCGGCGTCCACAGCTACGACTACTGGGAGATGCAGTCCGACCTCGCCGAGTTCCACCGCGCGCGGATGCCGGCCGCCAAGCCGATCTGGTTCACCGAGCTCGGCTTCGGCGACGCGCCGCCGCCCGGCGTGGACACCGTGGTGAGCGAGAGCGACCAGGCCGTGTGGCTGATCAAGAAGATGGTGCTCGGGCTCGCCGACGGCGTCGAGCACATGAGCTACTCGCCGATCTTCAGCTTCGGCGGCTTCGCGCCGATCTACCCGAGCGCCTCCACCGAGCGGCTGGCGCGGCGCAGCTTCCAGCTCGCGGCGAAGCTCCTGAACGAGAAGAGCGGCAACCACTTCGCGCGCAGCTTCGTCACGGGCGGCACCGAGGTGTACGTGTTCGATCACGCCGACGGGCTCTCGCACGTGGCCTTCGCGTGGCGCGCCACGGATCGCACGGCCCAGGACGCGCGCGCGCTGCTCGGCATCCCGGCGAACGCGACCACCTACGTGATGGATCACCTCGAACACCCGGTCGCGGCGAACCTCTCCGCGCTGGAGGTCGGCGCAGAGCCGGTCGCGATCCTGTGGTCGAACGCGTCGCTCGACGCCGACCTCGACGGCTATCCGCGCCCCGTGGACTGCAACGACCTGAACGCGCTGGTATCGCCGGGCCTGCCCGAGAACCAGGGCGACTCGCTCGACAACGACTGCAACGCCGTGACGCCGCCCGGCACCAGCCTGGCTGCGCCGCGGTCGCCGGCGGCTTGGGTGGCTTCGATCCGCGCTCCGCCCCCCGCGCCGGAGCCGCCCTCGGAGCCGTCGTGATCGCGCTCGCGCGCCGCGCCCGGCGCTCCAGCCAGACCCCCTGATCTCATCCCTCCCCGGCCCCCGTTTCCGACCCCGCCTGGCCCCGATTCCCGCGCGAGCGCACCCGGAAACGGGCCTCGAGGGCCGAAATTCGCGCGAAAAATCCGCAAATCCAGCGAGATTCGCAGCCGGAGGGGTCTGTAAAGCTTAAGCTTTACGATTTTGTAAAGCAGTTGCTAGACGATTTTGTATAGCAACTGCTTTACGCTCGGGCCTGCGCGAGGGTTCGGCTTGGCGCGCGCCGCGCGCCACGGAGGGCCGGCATCGCGCTTGCGGGGACTCTCTCGAGCGAGCTCCCACGAGCCGAGGAGGGCTACCGATGATCCGGTTCGAGCTGACGGCCGAAGAAGCGGCGCTGCTTGGAGAAATCCTCGAAGCGCAGGCGAAGGGGATGATGCACGAGCTTCACCACACCACCGACCGGACGTTCCGCGAGTCGCTGCGGGATCGCCTCACGCGAGTCGAGGGTCTCCTCGGACGCGTCCGCGTCCCGGCGAGTTGACCGGCGGCGGGGCCGGCGTTTCGCCGACGTAACGGACCGAGCACCGCGGCAGTGCGGCTCCGCGGTGCCGGTGCCCCCGTCGCCGCCGGGTCATGGCGTGTTGGGGCAGGTGACGCTCCAGATGGCCGACGCGGTCTCGGCCTCCTCCCACGCGGACGTGAGTCCCGAGCCGTCGGTGGCGCCGAAGCCGAGCACTTCGCCGGTGCCGGGCGCGATCGCCAGCTGCGTCGCGAAGAACTGGATCGTGCCCTCGGTCGTCCCCGTCGCGGTGGTGCTGTACTCGATATACGGCGTGGTGTTGACGACGTTCACACCCGGGATGGGTGCCCACGAGCCATAGCCGCTGTCGACCGCCTCCAGGTGCAAGCCCAGCCGCCCGGGTCCATTCAGGTTGCCGTCGGCGTCCTTGAAGGCGATCGTCGCGTCGACCTGGTAGTCGATGTAGTTGGGCGGCTCGCTGCCCACCGGTGTGAAGGTGCACACCGGCTGGGCGAGCTGCGGATGGCAGGCGCCGGCCCCGCCGTAGCAGCGGTAGTCGTCGAAGGAGTCGGTGCGCAGCAAGGTGTGGTGCGAGACACCCGCGCCGAAGTCGACGTCGGCCTCGAGCCGATCCGCGACCCCGTCGGAGCCGTCGTCGAAGTACTGGCCGCCGAACGAGAGCGGAGCGCCGCTGCCCTGGGGAGCGGCGGTGAACGCGTTCTGATCGAGCCAGATGCCCGAGTACGCGTTGCCCTGGGTCGCGATCGGGTTCCCCGCCGCGAAGGTCGCGATCCAGCCGCGCAGCCCACCGAGCAGCGTGGAGCCGTTGCCGACCACCGCCAGCTCGGTGGCGCCGCCGCCCTCCACGAACTGGCCTTGGGTCGAGAGGGTGGGCGTGCAACCGAGCGGAGCGAGTGAGAGCGTGACGAGAAGCGAGAGCCAGCCGTTCCGGTTCATCGGGATTCCTCCTCACTGGATGTGGGTTTCGTGCGATCTGTTCGGCGTCCGGGAGGAACGCTCCGCCGCGGTGTCGGCGCGAGCGGGTCCGGTGGTGGTGGCGCCGCTCGAGCCGCAGCGCGATCACCCCGACCGCCACCCAGAGCCCGACGTCCTTGCGCGGTGCGCCGCCCGCGGTACCCGGCTTCGCCGCCTCGGCGAGCGCCGGTCGTGGGGATTCCGGGGACGCGCGCTCGCAACCGAGCGTGCGCGCGAGAGGGGTTCGACCTGGAGCTGATGGCGGGCCGGAACGCCGGCCGGGTGCGTCCCCCGATCCGGCCGGAGCCGGAAGGAAACGGCCACTTGCTGGCCCACGACGTGGGCCTCGACCTGGCCATGTGCCCTAGGGCATGGAATCCGCCGCTGGTTTCGCGTTCGCGTTCGCTCGAGTCGTCCGGCAGATCCCGCGAGCCCTGCGCCAAAAGAGCCAGCAAGGGTCGTGCCCCGCGCACTGTCGCGGTTCGTGATCGCCGCGGCGCTCCCATCGTGCGTGCGCCATCACACGAGCCGAGGCGGGCGAGCTTCGAGTCGTGCCGACACTCGTGCCGAGCTCCTCTGCGTGCGCCCGGCAGCGAGCGTCGAGCGCCAGCCACCGAGCGGACGCGCGACGGGGTTGCCGTTACCCCGCGGTCGTGGAGGCGTGTGCCGTGCGAGGAATGCCGCTCCCGAAGCGAAACCAGGCGCAAGCGCTCGACCGAGGCGCCGCCGCGACTCGCCCTTGGTCGGGCGCACCCGGCGGCGTCGGGAACGCTGGGCACGCCACTTGCGGCCGGAGAAACCCGGTCTCGCCGCGGCGAGCCGCGGCGGCGCGGAGTAGGAGGCGACGTGTGGCCGGAGCGCGACGATCGAGATCGCTGGCACGGTGGTCGCTGGCGCTTGGGCTGGTCGCGATGACGGCCACCACGGCG
>CAYMQR010000152.1:0-10037 GCA_964392195.1 uncultured bacterium
CGAGTGCTCGGACGGCTTGTGGACGATCGCGTTGCCCGCCGCGAGCGCCGGGATGATCTGCCCCATCGCGAGGAAGAAGGGGTAGTTCCACGGCGAGATCACCGCGGCCACGCCGGCGGGCCGGTAGAAGATCTTGTTGGCGCGGCCCGGGAACGGGCCGGTGCGGACCTTCTGGCCCTTGTCGAGGTCCACCGCGATCGCCGCGTAGTAGTTGCAGAAGTCGGCGACGCCGAGCACCACCGCGCGCGCCTCGAACAGGCTCTTGCCGGTCTCGCGGCTGTCGGTGGCGGCGATCTCGTCCTGGCGTTCGATCACCAGGTCGCGCAGCCGGTAGAGCGCCCGCGCACGCTCGCTCGCGGGCTTCTCGCCCCAGCTCGGCTGCGCGCGCCGCGCCGCCGCGACCATCACGCGCACCTCGTCGGGCGTGTGCGCCGTGAGCGGCTCGAGCGCCTCGCCGGTCGCCGGGTTGTAGGACGGGATCGTGCCGGGGTGACGGGCCGCGTTCTTGGGAATCGCCATGACCGGCGACTGAACCAAAGCCCGCGGTGCGGCGTCAAGCGGAGCGGCCGCGCGCGCGAGGTCCGGCGATCGCGTGTCCGACCTTGAGCGCCACGGCGATGATCGTGAGCGTGGGGTTCCAGCCGGAGCTGGTGGGCAGGAGGCCGCCGTCGGCGGCCCACAGGTTGTCGAGGTCGTGGAAGCGGCCGTCGCCGTCGGTCACCGAGGTCGCGGGGTCGGTGCCCATGCGCAGCGTCCCGAGCACGTGGCGGGTGCGCGGCGGGCCGACCAGCGCCGCCTGGCACGGCTCGGGGAATGCGTACGCCGAGGCGCCGCCGACGCGCAGCTCGCGCACGCCCGTGTTGCGCACGATCTCGGCCATCACCGGCAGGTAGAAGGCGCGCGCGGAGAGCTCGAAGGGGTGGTTGCGGTAGGTGACGCGCGCGGCCGGGCGGCCGTGGACGTCGCGCAGCGCGGGGTCGAGGTCGACGCGGTTGCCGAGCTGCGGCGCGTCCTCGCCGTAGAGCTCGAGGCCGATCAGGTGCTGGCCGAGCGGCTGGTCGCGCATCGCGTTCTTGAGCGCCGCTCCGTAGCGGGCGCCGAGCGGCGGCGGCAGCTCGCGGGTGTAGACGAGGCCGTCGTTGGTGATCGGCAGACCGCCCGCCACCGTGAAGGTGCAGGTGCCGCCGAGCATCACCCGCGGACCGCCGCCGGAGCGGAACACCCGCGGGTCGGCGCCGCCCGGCGCGAGCCCACGCAGGTCGCTCACGCCGTGGGTGTTGGTGCGGCCGCGCTCGCCGTGGGTGCGCTGCGGAAGAAAGCCCTGCACGCGATGGATCATGTGGAACATCAGGTTGCGGCCGAGCTGGCCGCTACCGTTGCCGAGGCCGGCGCCGCCGGGGTCCGAGAGCTGGCAGAGCCGCGCCGACTCGATGCCGCTCGCCGCGAGCACGTAGCGGTCGGCGCGCGCGGTCTGCTCGCGGCCGGCGGAGTCGGCGTAGATCACGCCGGTGATCGCGCGGCCGCTCCACGCCAGCCGCAGCGCCGGCGACTCGTAGCGGAGCTGGCAGCGGCCGGTGAGCAGCGCGCGCCGCAGCGCCGTGACCGCCGGCGAGCCCTTGGAGTGGTTGGGACAGCCGAAGCCGCTGCAGAAGCCGCAGTCGATGCACGGCGGGCGGCCGTCGTAGGGGCGCGAGTTGGCGGCGAGCGGGAAGACGTGGGGCGTGAGCGCCGTGCCTTCCAGCGTGGTGCGTCGCGAGCCCTCGGCCAGCAAGAGGTTCGAGTACATCGGCACGCCCGGCGGCATCGGGTGCGGCGTGCTGCGCCACGACTCGAACGGGTTCTCGGGCGCTCCTTGCACCCCGTAGAGCCACTCGGCCTCAGCGTAGTAGGGCTCGAGGTCGGCGTAGCGAAACGGCCAGTCGGCGAAGTTCGCGCTCGCCGCGTCGTCGCCGAAACCCGGGATCGTGAGGCCCGGGTTGGCGTCGCGCGCGCGGCGCATCGCGCTCACCAGCTCGAAGTCGAGCTCGGTGAAGCGCGGCGCGGCGCACGCCCCCGAGAACTGGAACGCCCCGCCCACCGCCTTGGGCAGGACGTTGACGTCGTCGGTGGGGACGGCGGCGGAGCGGTCGTCGGCGCGGAACGTGCGCGGCTCGAGGAACGACTGCACCGCGAGGCAGTCGCGCAGCCCGTACTTGAGCTCGTCGTTCGAGTGGGTGGGCGGCGGGATCTCGCCGGGCGCGTCCAGACCGGGGAACGGGTTGTGGCCTGCCTCGAGCACCAGCACGTTCAGCCCCGCGGCGGTCAGCACGTGGGCGACGCTCGCGCCACCCGCGCCGCTGCCGACGACGCAGGCGTCGAAGCGCTCGAGCGCGCGGTTGCCGAGGACGCGGTCGTCCGGCGCGGAGCCCATGGCCACGCGTCAGAACCCTTCGCAGCGGTTGCCGACCAGGTTCGAGACCAGCGCGATCGAGCGCTGGATGCGCTCCGCGTCGGCGCCGAGCGGGCGCGGCGCGAGGCGGCCGTCGGCGTCGAGCTCGTCGGGGTTGGGCGTGGACATGGGCCGATCGGCGCGCTCGACGTAGTCGCCGCGCTCGCTCGCGAAGAGCGAGTAGCCGAGCGGGTGCACGTCGCCGTCGAGCCCGAGCATGCGCCATCCCTCGCCACCGCGGTTGCCGCCGTATTCGGGCGCCGCGAAGCAGCCCTCGAGGGTGTGCTCGATGGCGAGGTCCATGAACGTCGCGCCGCGGCGGTTCTCGGGGGCGAACGCGGCGTCGAGCGCGGGCAAGAGCGCGTCTTGTTGATCGGACGCGAGCGCGGCGAACGGCGCGCCCGCGCTCGCCAGCGCCAGCTCGTCCACGCGCGCCAGACCGTCGCGATAGATCTCACGCAAGCCGCGGCGCGGGCCGAGCTGGGCGTCGTTGAAGTCGGCGCCCGGCGTGGCCACCGTGCCGAACAGCTCGGCGCGCCAGCGCAGCTCCTGGAGACGATCGAGCGCCAGGAAATGGGAGAAGCCGTTCGCGGGGTAGCGGTCGGAGGGTGCGCCGGTAGCGGGGTCGGGAAACGGCTCGCGGCCGCTGAGTGGCCCGCCCGCGTAGATCCGCGGCGGGCTCGCGTCGCCGTCGAACGCGGCGAGCAGCCGCTCGATGAAGTCGACGGCGCCGAGGGCCACCGCGCCGGGATCGTGGTCGGCGGGCAGGATGCGATCCACGAGCGCGGTCAGCGTCGCGCGCTCGGAGTCCGAGAAGAACCGCGCCGTTGCCGCGGCGCCATGACTCGAGCAGCCGCTCCCGACGAGCGGCACGAACGCCAGCGACGCTGCACCACCACCCACCAGCTCGAGGAACCGCCGCCGGCGCAGGAGCGCGCGGTCCATGGGTGGTCTCAACCCGAGCCGTCCTTCATCCCCGCGGCCCGAGCCCCAGGAACAGGTACTGGGCGATCCGCGCCATCAGCCGGCCCACGTTCTCGTCGCGGGCGATGCGATCGTCGAGGTGGCCCTCGATGGCGAGCGCGGCGAGGCCGTGGACGAACGCCCACGCCGCGAGGCCGAGCTCCTCGATGTCGCCCCCGGCGACGACGCCCGCGGCCTGCGCCTCGGCGAGCGCCTGGAGCAGGCTCGCGAACGAGGCGTTCGCGGCCTGATCCAGGCTCGGGTACTGCTTGCGGCGCGCCACCACCGGCCCGCTCATGACGCGGAAGTGGGCCGCGTGCTCGACGGCGAAGCGTACGTACGCGGCGCCCAGCCTGCGCAGGCGCGTGAGCGGATCGGCGTCGGCGCTGCGCGCCGCGGCGGCGTCCATCTCCTGCTTGAGCGACACGAAGCCCTGCTCGGCGACCGCGGCAAGGAGCGCGTCCTTGTCGGCGAAGTGGCGGTAGGGCGCGGCCTCGCTGACGCCGGCGCGGCGCGCGACCGCGCGCAGGGTGAGCGCCTCGATGCCCTCGATCCGGACCAGCTCGAGCGCCGCGGCGACCAGCGCGTTGGGCAGGTCGCCGTGGTGATAGGAGGCCGACGAGGCCGCGCCGCGCGGCGCGGATGCACGCGGTCGGGCGGCCTCGCGACGCGGGGTACGCGCCGCCGCGCGCGGTTTCCGCGGCGCGCGGGCCTCGCCCTCGCGGTCGTCGCGGGTGCGGCGCGCCGGCGCGCGGCGGATCGAGGGAGGACGCTTGGCGGGTGGCATGGCGGCGGCCAACTCTACCGCGCGGCCGCGAGCCGCCGCGAATCGGCGGCCGGCTGTGGAGGCTGGCTCGACCGGAAATCCGCGCGCCGGCGAGGCCGTGTCGTGGAGGGCTGCGGTCCCTCGCAGCCTCGCGGTCCGCAGGGGCGACCGCGAGGTCGACCGCGATCGGGACCGATCGCGGGAGAGCCCGCGCGCATCCCGGCGGGCTCGCGCCCGCCGCTACCCCTGCGGTGCGATCGACGTGCGGGGTCGGCGGCGCGCGCACCGAGCGCGAGCGGCGTACGCGGGCCCGCGCGGCTTGACTGCGGGCGGCCCCGCCCACACAATGTTAACACTGTTAGCAGGCTGCATCGCCGTTCATCCGAAGCGCGCGCATCGATCGCGCGGGAGGCCCCCATGCCGACCGTGACTCACAACCTGTTCTGGGGTTTCGGCGAGGGCGAGCACCGCCTCGACGTCATCGACGGCGCCTGGCCCACCGACGTCGAGGGCGCGGTCTTCATCGTCGGCCCCGACAAGCGCCGCCCCGGCGGCCACTGGTTCAACGAGCACGGCCTGCTCTGCAAGATCGACTGCGCTCCCGACGAGCAGGGCCGCATCCGCGTCCGCCACCGCCTCGTCGACACGCCCATCAAGCGCATCCGCGATCGATTCCCGAGCCTGTTCAAGAAGGTGTGGGTGATCGAGATGTCGCCGTTCGGCACCACCAACCTCGCCAACACCAACGTGCAGGTGATCGATGGCCGGCTGTTCGTCGGCTACGACGTCGGCCGCCAGGTGGAGGTCGACCCCGAGACGCTCGACTTCCTCACCCCGGTGGGCGCGAACGACGAGTGGAGCAACGTGACGCCCGGCCTGCTCGAGCCGATGGTCTCGGTCGCCGCGCACCCGGGCCCCGACGACCGCGAGCACGCGCTGTGGTTCGTGAACTACGTGATGATGCCGATCCCGGGCATCCCGAGCGGCTGCTGGCTGGCGCGCTGGGACCTCGAGGGCGCGGTGAAGCGCTGGAAGCTCGGCGGCATGACGCCGTTCGACTCGATCCACGACGTCAAGGTCACCCAGGACTACGTGGTGATCACCGACCTGCCGTTCGTGGTCGAGCCGCAGACCTTCATGGGCGGCAAGCGGCGCCGCGCGGCGCAGGACTTCACGCGCATGTGGATCGTGCGCAAGGCCGACCTCGAGCGCGCCCGCGGCGACGAGGAGGTGCCGGTCAAGGAGCTCACGATCCCGTACGCGAGCGGCCACCTCGCCATCGACTACCGCAACCCGAACGGCGAGCTGACCGTCTACCTGCAGCACATCGGCGCCGCCGACCTCACCGTCACCTTCGAGCGCGGCGAGACCGACGCGCGCCACGGCCGCATGATCGACCCCAACTTCGAGGGCATGATCAGCCTCGGCCTGCAGCCGCCGATCACCGGCCGCTACCGCATCCAGGCCGAGAGCGCGACGCTCCTCGAGACCACCTACTGCTGGGACAAGGAGTTCTGGGGCGGGATCCTGTGGACCCAGAACATCACCCGCGACGACTCGGTCGACCACGCCCAGCACCTCTGGTACGGGGCGCTCGGCTGGGACCCCGACATGATCCCGTCGACGATGTGGCGGCTCTACAAGGACTACCCGAGCGCGGTGGTGCCGATGGACGCGCTACCCGACCACTACATCCCCGGCAAGCTCGGCCGTATCGACCTCGAGACCATGAAGTACGGCGAGTGGTGGGAGTACCCGACCGGCACCTTCCCGCACCCGCCGACCTTCGTCCCGCGCAAGAACGCCAAGCACGACCTCGACGGCTACGTGGTGGTCGTGGTGCACCAGAGCGCGCCGAAGGAGGTGCAGATCTTCGACGCCGCGAACCTGTCGCGGGGCCCGCTCGCGCGCGCCACCGCGCCGAGCTTCAACCCGCCGCTCTTGCTCCACTCGTGCTACTACGCGCCGCGCCGCGGGCCTCGTAACTCGCGCTACGCGGTCGACCCGTACCGCGACGCGTGGGGCGCGATGCGCGGGTTCTCGCCGAGCCGCATGGGCTCGCTCTTCAAGGCCGCGAAGGGGATGGCGGCGATGGCGCGCCGCCCCGAGCGCGCCCTCGCGATCGCCCGCACCGAGGGCTGAGGCTCGCGCGCGACCGTGACCGTCCGTGGCGAACCCGCCGGCGGCGCCGCGCTCGCGCGGACGCTCGACGTGCACGCGCACGTGGTCCTTGCCGAGACCCTCGGCGCGGCCGGCACGCACGGGCCCGAGCTGGGCGAGGACCCGGGCGGCGAGCCGTGGTTCCGTGTCGGCGGGTATTGCCTCCACGGCGTCCGCTACCGCGGCAGCCCGTTCATGGACGTGGACGCGCGGCTCGCCGCGATGGAGCGCGCCGGGCTCGACTTCCAGGTGCTGTCGCCCAACCCGCTCACCTATTTCCACCACGTCGGCGCCGACGACGCGGTGGCGTTCTGCCGGCGCCACAACGACGCCCTCGCCGCGCTGGTGCGCCGCCACCCGCGGCGCCTCGCCGGCTTCGCGGCGCTGCCGATGCAACACGTCGCCGCGGCGTGCGACGAGCTCGAGCGCGCGGTCGGCGAGCTCGGGCTGCTCGGCGCGTACGTGGGAACCGACTTCGGGACGCCGCTCGACGCGGACCGCCTCGACCCCTTCTACGAGAGGCTCGTCGCCCTCGACGCGCCGCTCTTCCTCCACCCGGCGCCCCACGGCATCGACGGCCCACCGGGCGACCCGCGCCTCGAGCGCTTCGACCTGGAGCTGATCGTGGGCTTCGCCACCGACGAGACGATCGCGGTCGCGACGCTCGTCTACGGCGGCGTCCTCGAGCGCCACCCGCGCCTCGACGTGTGCGTGAGCCACGGCGGCGGCGCGGCGCCGTTCCTCGCCGGGCGGCTCACCGCGGCGGCGCGCAAGCGCGCGTGGGCGCCGGCCGCGCTGCGCGCGGAGGGCGCGTTCGAGGACGCGCTGCGGCGGCTGTGGTTCGACGTCCACGTCCACGACCCGCGCGCGCTGCACCTGCTCACCGAGCTCGCCGGCACCGAGCGCCTCGTCCTCGGCACGAACTTCGCGGGCTGGGACCAGGGCGGCGCGCTCGAGCTCGGCGCGCTCGAGCCGGTGCTCGCCGCCAACGCCCGCCGCCTGCTCCGTCTCCGAGACCCGCTGTCCCAGGAAGCCGTCGCATGACCGCACTCATCGGCCGCTCGCTCGCCCGCAAGGAAGACCCGGAGCTGGTCACCGGACGGGGACGCTTCACCGCCGACCTGAAGCTCCCCGGCACGGTGCACATGACCTACGTCCGCAGCACCGAGGCGCACGCGCGGCTCGTCGGCATCGACGCGAGCGAGGCGCGCGCGATGCCCGGCGTGCTCGGCGTGTTCGTCGCCGCCGACTTCGCCGAGCTGGCGCCGCTGCCGCACGTGCCGGTGCCGAGCCCGGAGAGCCCGCTCCTGGCGCGGCCGCTGCTCGCGGCGGAGCGGGTCCGCTACGTCGGCGAGCCGATCGCGGTGGTGGTCGCGCGCGATCCGTACCTGGCCGCCGACGCCGCCCAGACCGTGATCGCATCCTACGAGCCGCTGCCGGTGGTCGCCTCGCTCGAGCAGGCGCTCGCCGGCGGCGCCGAGCTGCTCTACCCCGAGCTCGGCACCAACGCGCTGCCGATCATCCAGCTCGACGACGCGGCCCGCGCGCGCATCGCCGCGGCGCTCGCGGCGGCGCCCCGGCGCGTGGAGCTCGCGGTGCGCAACCACCGCGTGGCGCCGGCGCCGATCGAGCCCGCGGCGTGGCTCGCCGACTGGAACGCCTCCGGCCTCACGCTCTACATGACCACGCAGGCGCCCCACCACGTCCGCAACATGCTGGCGGCGACGCTCGGCCTGCCGCAGCACGAGTGCCGCGTGGTGGCACCGCACGTGGGCGGCGCCTTCGGCTCGAAGATCGCGTGGTTCCCCGAGCACTGGATCGTGCCGACGCTCTCGCGGCGCCTCGGCCGCCCGGTGCGCTACGTCGAGACCCGCACCGACAACCTCGTCAACATGCTGCACGGGCGCGACCAGCTCGACAGCGTCGAGGTGGGATTCGACGAGCAGGGGCGGATCCTCGCGCTGCGGGCGCGCGTCCACCAGAACCTCGGCGCGTACGCCGACACCATCGGTTTCTCGCTGCCGGTGCTCACCACCTGGATGCTCTCGGGTTGCTACAAGATCCCGGCGATCGCCGCCGAGGTGGTGAACGTGTTCACGAACCAGGTGCCGATCTCGTCCTACCGGGGCGCGGGACGGCCCGAATCGATGTACCTGGTCGAGCGCGCCGTCGACCGGGTGGCAGACGAGCTGGGGATCGACGCGGTCGAGGTCCGCCGCCGCAACTTCATCCAGCCAAGCGAGTTCCCGTACCAGAGCCAGGCGAACCCCGAGGCGGTGTTCTACGACGCCGGCAACTACCCGGCGGCGATGGACCTCGCCTGCGAGATGCTCGACTACCAGGCACTCCTCGCCGAGCGCGCGCGCCGCAACGCCGACCCGGCGGCGCGGCTCATGGGAGTGGGGTTCTCGGCATGGGTCGAGATCGCGGGCTTCGGTCCGCGCGGCTCGCTCGAGGCGTTCGGCCACATGGGGAGCTGGGAGTCCGCGCGCCTGCGCATCCAGCCCGACGGCTCGGCGCTCGTCTCCACCGGCGCGTCGCCTCACGGCCAGGGCACCGTCACGGTGTTCGCGCAGATCGCCGCCCACGAGCTCGGCGTGCCGTTCGAGGCGGTGCGCGTGGTCCACGGCGACACCGAGACCACGCCGCAGGGGATCGGCACCATGGGCTCGCGGCAGGTCGCGGTGGGTGGCGGCGCGGTGGTCGAGGCGTGCCGGCGGGTGCTGCCGCGCGCGATCGCGATCGCCGCGCACCTGCTGGGCGTCGAGGCGGACGCGGTCGAGCGCGATGGCGGACGCTTCCACGTGAAGGGCGAGCCGTCGCGCTCGGTCGGCTGGAAGGACGTGGCGCTCACGAGCTTCAGCGCCACGGCGCTCCCCGTGGGGCTCGCCGTGGGCGCGCTCGAGGAGCTGGTCCACTACGAGCCGCCCAACTTCTCGTACCCGTCGGGTGTCTACGCGTGCGTCGTCGGCATCGACCGCGCGACCGGCGTGGTGGAGATCGAGCGCTTCGTGGCGGTCGACGACTGCGGGGTGGTCATCAACCCGATGCTCGCCGACGGCCAGGTGGCGGGCGGCGTGGCGCAGGGGATCGCGCAGGCGATGTTCGAGGAGTTCCGCTACGACGAGAACGGCCAGCCCAGGACCTCCACGCTCGTCGACTACCTGGTGCCGGCCGCCACCGAGATCCCGCGGCTGGAGCTCGGCCACGTCGAGACGCCCACCCCCGTCAACCCGCTCGGCGCCAAGGGCATCGGCGAGTCGGGCGCGGTGGGCGCGCCGCCGGCCGTGGTGAACGCCGTCATCGACGCGCTCTCGGGGTTCGGGGTGCGCGAGATCGACATGCCCATCACGCCGCAGAAGATCTGGGAGATCGTGCGCGCGGGGAGCCCGTCATGAGCCGTTCGTCCCAGCACCGCATCCGCGTGACCGTGAACGGCGCGGTCTTCGAGGACCTCGTCGAGTCGCGGCTGCTGCTCGTCCACTACCTGCGCGACGAGCTCGGCCTCACCGGCACCCACGTCGGCTGCGACACCACCAACTGCGGCGCGTGCACGGTGCTCCTCGACGGCGAGACCGTGAAGAGCTGCACCGTGCTCGCCGTGCAGGCCGACGGCGCCACGATCACCACCATCGAGGGGCTCGCCGCGGGCGCCGACCTCCACCCGGTGCAGCGCGGCTTCATCGAGAAGCACGGGCTGCAGTGCGGCTACTGCACGCC
>CAYMQR010000153.1:0-9986 GCA_964392195.1 uncultured bacterium
TCGCCGTCGAGGAGGTAGGTGCGGCGGCCGGCCGCGTAGAGCTTGTAGTCGAGCTCGTTCGCGATCGTGCTCTTGCCGCACGCCGAAAGTCCCGTGAACCAGATCACCAGGCCCTTGTGACCGTTGAGCTTCTCGCGGTCGGCGCGGGGAACGGCGTGGTCGTGCCAGGTGATGTTGGTCGCCTTCTGCTCAGCCATGGGCTCTTTCTCCCTCCACCTCTCGCGGCGGAAATGATCGTAAACCGGGGAGTCTAGTCGGCTGGCCGCAACGGCGGAAAGGCCAACGACGACGGCTCGGGTGGATCCAGCTCCAGCGACCAAACCGTCTCCGGGTCCTGGACGAGACTCGCCACCCGGCTTGCGGGACGGCCCCCTGGCTCGCATCCCATTGATCGAAGGATGCGAGCACGCCTGATGCGTCGACCGACTCCACCCGGAGCCGGCCGTCGACCGACGGCTCGACGAAGGAGAGCGCCATGCCGGCCCAGGCGCGCCGGTTCGCGGGGCTGATCGACGCGGAGAGCTCGGCGGTGGAGGTGGCGCTGCTCGGCGGAGCCCTGCGCTATCCTCGGTCGCATGACCGATCCCCGCGCCCCCGTGGCCAAGCGACGCCCGGACGAGTCGGTCGAATCGTGGGTTGCCCGGGTCGACCCGGAGCTGGCTCGGGCGGCCGAGGAGGTGGACCAGACCCTGCTCTCCGAGGCCCTCGCGCTGAGCCCGCTTCGGCGTCTCCAGGCCTGCACCACCGCGACGCGTGGGTTGGCGAGCTTCCGTCGTGAGCCGGCCCCACGACGCTGACCTCGCAGCACTGCTCCGCGCGCTGGTCGCCGGGGGAGTCGAGTTCGTCGTCGTCGGCGGGGTGGCCGCGGTCCTCCACGGTGCCCCGATCACGACCCGCGACCTCGACATCGTGCCGTCCCGAGATCGCGACAACGTCGAACGGCTCGCGCAGGTCCGCGGCGAGCTGGAGACGGTGGTGCGCGATCCGGCTGGACGTCGGATCGAGCCGAGTGCCTAGCTGCTGGGTGGGCCCGGCCAGTTGCTTCTTTCCACGTCACTCGGCCCGCTGGACGTCCTGGGATCGCTTCACGACGGCCGAGGATACGCGGAGCTCGTAGCCCGGACGATCGAGCTCAACGACGGAGCGATCGCGGTCCGGATCGTCGACCTCCCCACGCTCATCGAGATCAAGACCAGCGCCGGGCGCGCGAAGGACCGCCTGGTCGTTCCGATCCTGCTCGCGCTGCGAAAGCCTCGGTCGGAAGCGGATCCGCAGTGAGCCCGGGGCTGCGACGGAGGAACCGGCGGGACGCGCCGACTCGTGGGCGATCGCTCAGCCCTGCTCGACCACCTCGCGGCAGGCGCGCAGGAACGCGCCCAGCAGCGGCGCCGAGTCGAGGTGGCCCTGGGCGTCCTTCTTCATCCACTCGGGGTGCCACTGGACTCCGACGGTGAAGCGCGCCTTGGGGTCGCGGACCGCCTCGACGATTCCCTCTTCCGACCACGCCGCCGGCTCGAGCCCCGGTGCCAGATCCTTCACGCCCTGGTGGTGGATGCTGTTGGTGATCGCGCTCTCGACGCCGTAGAGCTCGTGCAGCCACGAGCCCGGCTGGATGCGCAGCCCGTGGTTCAGCTCGTCGTAGATCTCCGCGTCCCGGTGCGGGCGCACGGCGACGCCTTGCTGGACCAGGTCCTGGTAGAGGGTCCCGCCGAGCGCGACGTTGAGGAGCTGGTGACCGCGGCACACGCCCAGAACCGGCTTGTCGTGGCGGCGGAACGCGTCGAGGAGCGCGATCTCGTAGGCGTCGCGCTTGGCGTCGCCGCTCCACTCGGGCCGGAGCGGCTCTTCCTCGTACGACGTCGGCGAGACGTCCGCGCCGCCAGACAGCACCAGCCCGTCGAAGTGCTCGGCGGTCTCGTCGAGCGCGTCGCGGTCGCGCAGGTCGGGAACCAGGAACGGCAGGGCGCCGCCGGAGCGGATCCACTCGAGCAGCGACGCCTCCGAGTACTGGAGCGGCTTGCCGATGTAGAAGGGCCGGTCCCGCGACGCGGCCATGAAGTTGACCGACACCGCGATGAAGAGCGAGCGTCGCTTGCGGGCGGTCATGGTCGGTCTTCCCGGCGAGCGGCGAGGCCGCTCACAGCGCAGCGCTGTAGAGCGCCTTGAAGTCGTTGCGCGTGCAGGGCTTGGGGTTGGAGCGGTGGCACGAGTCCTCGGCGGCCAGGTCCGCGAGGTGGTCGATCTGGCTCGCCTCGACGCCCGCGGCACCGAGTGATTGCGGGATCCCGATCACCGCCGCGAGCTCGCGCACGAACCGCACCGCGCCGCGCGCCAGCTCGGCGTCGGTGCCATGCCCGCCGACGACCATGCCGATCCGCGCCAGGCGATCGCGGCTCACGTCCGCGTTCCACTCCATCACCCGCGCCACGAGGATGCCGTTGGCGAGGCCGTGGTGCAGATGGCACACGGCCGAGAGCGGGTGAGCGAGCGAGTGGGTGGCACCGAGCCCCTTCTGGAACGCGACGGCGCCCATCATCGAAGCCATCGCCATGCCGGCGCGCGCCTCGAGGTCCTGGCCGTTCTCGACCGCGCGGCGCAGGTAGAGACTGCACTGGCGGATCCCCTCGAGCGCGATGCCGTCGCACATCGGGTGGTAGCCGGTCGCGAGGAAGGCCTCGACGTTGTGGGTGAGCGCGTCCATCCCGGTCGCCGCCGTCACGGCCGGCGGCAGCCCGACCGCGAGCTCGGGGTCGATGACCGCGAACTTCGGCATCAGATGCGGGCTGAAGATCACCACCTTCTTCTCGACCTCGGTGTTGGTGATGACGGTGCTCCGGCCGACCTCGCTGCCCGTCCCCGCCGTGGTCGGCACCGTGATCACCGGGGGCACGTCCGGGCGAACCTTCTGCCAGCCGTCGAGGGCGTCGTCGTACTCGAAGATCGACCCCGAGTGGGTCGCCATCAGCGCGACCGCCTTGGCAACGTCGAGGGGTGAGCCGCCGCCCACGCCGATCACGCCGTCGCACTTGCCGTCCCTGTAGACCGCGAGCGCGCCGTCCACGTCCTTCACGGTCGGGTTGCCCTGGACGCCGTCGAACACCGCGACCTCGAGGGCACCCTTGGCGAGCACCTCGCGGATCCGCGGCAGCACCGGGGTTCGAGCGATGCCGGGGTCGGTGAGGAGCAGCGGCCGCTTCATCACCGTCTTGGCGACGTCGGGGAGCACGTTCACGGCGCCGACGCCGAAGCGGATCTGGGTGGGAAATGCGAACGAAGAGATGTCACTCATGGCGTCCTCGGATCGAGCAAGGCGCGACCTGACCGCGCTCGACGGACCGGCGCGAGTCGCGAGCGGCGGCGATCGCCGCGGGAAGGGTCAGACGAGCTCCAGGTAGCGGTCGAGCTCCCAGTTGGTCACGGCGAACTGGTACTGGCGGACCTCCCAGCGCCGCGTCGCGACGTAGTGATCCACGAACGCGTCGCCGAACCAGTCGCGGGCGACGCCGTTCTGCTCGAAGCGGTCGGTGGCCTCGCTCAGCGAGCGCGGCAGGTCCTCGTACTTGCCCGCCTTCGCCTCGTACGCGTTGCCGCTGCACAGATCGGGGATCTTGAGCCCCTTCTCGATACCGTGGGCTCCGGCGGCGAGGCACGCGGCCATCGCCAGGAAGGGGTTGCAGTCCGCGCCCGCGAGCCGCATTTCGACGCGCGTCGCCTTGGCGCCGGGCCCGGTGATGACCCGCGTGGCGGTGGTGCGGTTCTCCATGCCCCACGTCGCCTTGGTGGGCGCCCAGGTGTTCTCGACCAGCCGCTTGTAGGAGTTGATGGTCGGGCAATACATGAGCGTGAACTCGGGGAGCGTGCGCACCAGCCCACCGATGTAGTGGCGGAAGAGTTTGCTCATACCCATCGAGTCCGCGCCCTTGGCGAACAGGTTCTCGGAGCGATCCGCGCTCCACAAGCTCTGGTGCACGTGCCCGCCGCAGCCGGGCAGGTTCTTGTTCACCTTCGCCATGAAGGTCGCCAGCAGGTTGCGCTTGGAGGCGATCTCCTTGACGCCGGTCTTGAAGAGCGCGGCGCGGATCGCGGACTTCACGGCGTGGTCGTAGGCGATCGCCGTCTCGTAGACACCGGGGCCGGTCTCGGTGTGCATCCCCTCGATCGGCACGTCGTACGCGTTCATGCCCTCGATGATGCTGGTCACCAGCTCGTTGTAGGTGCTGGCGCGCAGCACGCTGTAGCCGAACATCCCCGGCGAGAGCGGCTCGAGGTCGATCCAGTTCTTCCTGCGCGCCGTGGCCGGCGTCTCGTTGAAGAAGAAGTACTCGTACTCCGCCGAGGTGAGCGGGCAGTAGCCCATCTTCTCGACGCGCTTCACCACCCGCTTCAGCACCTGCAACGGCGAGATCGCCAGCGGGCCGCCGTCCTTGCCGTAGAAGTCGAGGAGGAAGAAGGCCGTGGACTCCTCCCACGGCACGATCCGGTAGGTGTCGAGCTCGATCTTCGCCAGCGTGTCCGGGTAGCCGGTGTGCCAGCCCGTCACCTGGACGTTGTCGTAGAGGACGTCGTTCGAGTCCCAGCCGAAGATCACGTCGCAGAAGCCGAGCCCGCTCTTGAGCGCCGACTGGAGCTTGGTGGCGCTGATGTACTTGCCGCGCAAGATCCCATCGACGTCGAAACCACCCACCTTGATGCGCTTGATGCCGCGCTCTTCGAGATCCTTCGCGACCTGAGTGGCGTCCATCGGGTGTCGTTCTCCTGCGGTGGGCGGTTGGAGGGCGTGCGGAGCTGCTACGGCGCTCCGCTCAGGGCTTGGGCAGACGGAAGTGGATCGACTTCGGGCGGGTGAACGCGACGATGCCGATCGCCGACAACGTCGAGCCCTTGCCGCTGTCCTTGTAGCCGGTCCAGGGCAGCTCGGGGTCGAGGTAGTCGCAGCGGTTGAGGAAGAGCGTCCCGGCCTCGATCCGCGAGGCGAGCGCCAGGGAGGCGTCGACGTCGCGCGACCAGATGCTGGCGGTGAGCCCGTACAGGTTGTCGTTCATCTTCGCGACCGCGTCCTCGTCGTCCTTGACGGGCGCGATCCCGATCACCGGACCGAAAGACTCCTCGGCCATGATCTCCATCGGGTTGGTCGCGTCCGCGACCACCGTCGCCTCGAAGAACCGCCCCTTGCCGTTCACCGTGGCGGGCTTCCCGCCGAGCAGCAGCCGCGCACCCCTGGCGACCGCGTCCTCGATCTGCGCGGTGAGCGTCTTCGCCGCCGAGGCCTGCGCCATGGCGCCGAGCGTGGTGCCGTCGACCATCGGGTCGCCCGGCTTGTAGGTCGCGCGGGTGTTCTCGACGAACGCGTCGGCGAAGTCGCGGTAGCGGCTCTCGTGGACGTAGATCCGCTCGATCGCGCAGCACGACTGGCCGGTGTTGTAGAACGCGCCCTCGGCGAGGTTCGGCACCGCGAAGTCGAGGTCGGCGTCGGCGCGCACGTACGCGGGATCCTTGCCGCCGAGCTCCAGCCCGCAGTCGATGAAGCGCTGTCCCGCGACCGCCTTGTAGATCTCGCGCCCCCCCGCGACGCTGCCCGTGAAGCCGACGTAGCCGAGGTCCGGCAGCGCGATCATGGACGCGGTGACGGCGTGGTCGGCGTCGAGCGCGCGCACCAGATCGTCCGGCGCACCCGCCTCCTGGAAGGCGCGCTCGAAGTGCACGCCGCACAGCGGCGTCCGGCGCGAGTGCTTGACGACCACCGAGTTCCCGGCGAGCAACGCGGGCACGATCGCGTTGACGGCGGTGAGCAGCGGGTAGTTCCAGGCGGGGATGTCGAGCACCACGCCGACCGGCTCGCGGACGATGCGTCGTAGGAAGCCCTCCTTGGCCGGAAGCTCCTGCGCTGCGAGCGCGCGCTCCGCGAGCGCGGCGCTCTTGCGGGCGCGGTCCACCATGGTCCGGACCTCGCCACGTGCCTCCTGGATGGGCTTGCCCATCTGGCCCGTGATGTCGCGCGCGATCTCCTCGAGCCGTGCCAGCGTGGCGTCCGCGAAGCGGTCGATCAGCGCGACGCGCTCGGCGATCGTGGTCCGCGCCCAGCGGCGCTGCGCGGCCGCCGAGCGCTTCACGAGCGCCTTCGCCTCGTCCGCGGACGCGAGAACGCGCGTGCAATAGGTCTCGCCGGTGGCAGGATTGTCGACGGCGTAGCTCTGGTCGCTCACGCTCGGGCCTCGCTCGGAACGGGGGTGGATCGGCGCTCGGACGACGCTCGAAACGGGTCGAAACGCCGAGGCTCAGGTTTATCCCGAGCCGCTCGGGCGGGTCCAGTGAGCCGCACGTCGAACGCCGCTGGCATGCCGCGACCAGCCTCGCCTGGCGCTGGTCCCTCGGCGCCGCCGCTTCACGTGGCCGGCCGGAACACCGATCCGACGCGCTTCGAGCGCCTGAAGTAGGCGCCCCACAGCACCGGCCACACCAGACCGGGCGCGCTGAAGACGAGGTTCTGCGGCCAGTAGAGCGAGTCGAGGCCCGCCGCCACGATCCCGGCGCCGACCTCGAGCCCGAGCACCAAGCGCAGGCGTCGCAGCGCGTCGGTGGTGCGCCCGGCGGGCCGCAAGGCGCGGATCGCCACCACCATCTCGAGCGCTGCGAGCGCGACGGGTGGCACGGCCGCCACCAGGAACGCCAGGTGGCGGACGTGGTCTCCGTGCCAGGCCGCGCCCCCGAACCGGTCCAGGTTGGCGGCCACCCCGACGGCCACCGCCAGCACCGCTCGCGCCACCCCTTCCCAGAGGTAGACGAAGAGCCAGCCGCCGATCGGCCTGGCTCGCCGGATCCAGGCGATCGCGAACGGCAGCCCCACGGACGCGACCGTGACCCAGTTGGGCACGGCAACCTCGCCGCCGCTGCCCGTCCGCGCGACGGCCGGCGCGGCGACGCCCAAGCTCGTGGCGACGAGCGCGGCGAACGCGGCGACGGAGGATCCACCAGGTGCGTGACGAGCGGGCATCGGCGAAGGGCTCGGGGAGCGCCCTTCTACCGGAACCCGCGCGGCGCCGGAAGCCGGCCCGCCCTCACTCGTACACGCGGGTCCCCACCTTGAGGCGCTTCACGTACATGAGCTCGCAGGCTCCGTCGCCGGTGTCGTTGCGGGTCAGGCTCGAGCTCCACTCGCCGCCCCCCTGGCGCTCGGCGCGCACCAGGTAGCCCTCGGCCTCGAGCCGATCGCCTTCGTCGAGCTGGCCGATCGCGCGGCGGACGTTGTCGGTGGCCGGGATCCAGTGGTTGTTCGCCGCGTGGGTGACGACGTAGCCCTCGTCCACCGGCAGCTTGGCGCTGTACAGGTAGTGGAGGAACCGGCCGGATTGCTGGAAGTGGATGTGATCCAGCACCTCGGCGGAGGCCATCTGGCCCCACACCAGACCGACGTCCCACGGCACCAGCGCGCCTTGCCAGCCGAAGCGGTAGCGGCTCGTCCCCACCACCTGGCCCGTGATCCGGTAACGCGCGATCGGCTTGATCGTCACGACCTCGTCGTCGTGGCGCCAGTGGATGGGCTCGACGTCGCTCACCTCCTCCTGGAGCGGCTCGGCAGCGACGTCGATGGGTACCCGGTCGATCTTGCGGGGCACGGCGCGCGTCGCCCACCACCGCAGACCGATCACCATCCCGATCACCGCAACCAGCGCCAGCCGCACCGCCCACACGCTCGCATCGACGCCGCGAGACCGCGCGACCACCACGCGCTGCGGGCGGTAGCGCGCGTAGAGGCGCTCGCGGGTGGCGCGCTCGTCGGCGGCGCGATCCGTCCCGGGGCCGGGCGGGGAGACCAGGTCGGTCACGTCACTTCACTTGCCGCTGATCACGTGGAACGCGGACCTGAGCAGCGCGGCGGGATCCGAGTCCGGCGCGAAGAGGGAGACGTAGATGGCGGCGGCGACCGCCAGGAAGAAGAGCAACCTGAGGACCGTGATCGCGGTCTTGAACACCGCCCTGAGCACCAGCATCAGGGTGAACGCGGTGCCCAGCGAGATCGCGATCGGCAGCAGCTCCTTCAAGTCCATCGGTCACTCGTCCACCGAGGTGGCGCCCCGCACGTCGTCGAGCAATGCGTCCACGTCCTCGGGCCGCGTGTCGAACGCGGTCATCAGCCGGACCATGTGCCAGGCGGGATCACCGAAGCCGTAGAACTCGTGACCCCGTGACCGCAGGTGCTCGACCACCCGCGGCGGCAGGGTGACGAACACGCCGTTGCTCTCGACAGGAAACGAAGGTGGATGGCCGAGCGCGGTGAGGCCGGCCGCGACCCGCGTGGCCATCGCGTTCGCGTGCCGGGCGTGCCTGAGCCACGCGCCGGCCGCCAGGACCGCCTCGAACGGCGCGCTCGCGAACCGGTGCTTGCTGAGGAGGTGCCCGCTCGCCTTGCGGTGGAAGGGAAACTCGTGGACCGCGGCGCGGAACGCGGCGCCGTCTCCGTGCGGGAAGAACAGCACCGCCTCGCCGAACGCGAGCCCGTTCTTGGTGCCGCCGAAGCTCAGCGCGTCGACTCCGGCGTCGATCGTGAGGGCACGCGGATGAGCGCCGAGGAACGCGACAGCGTTCGCGAAGCGCGCGCCGTCCACGTGCATCCGGTAGCCGAGCTCGTGGGCCGCCGCGGCGAGCGCCGCAGTCTCCTCGGGAGTGTAGACCACCCCGAGCTCGGTCGGGTTCGAGATCGTCAGCGCGCCGGGCTGGGGCTCGTGGACGTCGCCCCGCCCGGTGTCGGCGGCACGGCGGACGTCGTCCGGAGCGAGCTTGGGCCCGGCCGACGCGATCGCATGGGTCCGGCAACCCGTGATCCGCTCGGGCGCGGTGGACTCGTCGCGGCACCAGTGCGCATGCTCGTGGCACAGCACGCGCTGATAGGAGCGGGTCAGGCTGGCGACGGCGAGCGTGTTGGCGGCCGTTCCCGTAGCCACCAAGAAGACCGCGGTATCCTCGCCGAACAGCGCCCGGAAGGCGGCCACCGCGCGCGCCGTGTCCGGGTCGTCGCCGTATCCGATCGCGTGCTGCGCCCGGCCCACCCGGACGAGTGCGTCGAGCGCTTCGGGCACCAGGCCGGCGTTGTTGTCGGAGCGAAAGCTGGACATGGGCTCCGGCAAGGATACCGGCGGGAGCTCACGCCGCGTAGGGCGGCGGGACGACGGGTGGCGCCGCGCGCCCGGCCGCACACCCGGGGGGGGCCGCGCTGACATTTCGTGAGACTTCCCTCACCAGGAAGTGTCCAGCGATCGTTGCGCAGTGCGCAACGTTTCCGGCACAATCGAAAGACGCAGCACCGCGTTCCGATCCACCTAAGTCATCCGTCCACGACGGCCACGGCTCCACGATGGGGCCTGGGGAGAAAGGGCAGACATGCGAACGAAGGGTTGGTTGTACGGGCTTGCAGCCGCGGGCCTCGTGGCTGCGGGGACTGCCTCGGCGGCGGATTACGTCCCGGGCGAGCTGATCGTGAAGTTCAAGGGGCGCGCGTCGAACGCCGCGGTGTCCGCGCACGGCACGCTCGGCAAGCACGCCGGGGCCTACCACCAGCTCCGGCTTCGCCCGGGTCTCTCGGTCGAGGACGCGATCGCCGCGCTCCAGTCGAACCCGGCGATCGAGCTCGCCGAGCCGAACTACATCTACACCGCGGACCTGACCCCGAACGACCCCCAGTACGGCTCGCAGTACGGCTGGACCAAGATCTCGGCGCCGTCGGCGTGGAACGTCACGACCGGCTCGAGCTCGATCGTGGTCAACGTGATCGACACCGGCGCGTACCTCAGCCACCCCGACCTCGCCGCGAACCTCTGGACCAACGCGGGTGAAATCGCCAGCAACGGCATCGACGACGACGGCAACGGCTACGTCGACGACGTCCACGGCTGGAATGCCATCACCAGCACCGGCAACCCCAACGACGACAACGGCCACGGCACCCACACCGCCGGCACCATCGCCGCGGTCACCAACAACGGCGTGGGCGT
>CAYMQR010000154.1:0-9890 GCA_964392195.1 uncultured bacterium
CGTGCTCCGTCGCGACCGGTGTGGTTCCGATCGGGGCGATGTGGCGGTCGGTCGCTGCGGGATGGCTTCAGCGGCTGAAGGTCTGCTGGCAACTGCCAGCAGAAAATAGCAAAAAGTTGCCAGCGAAACCAGGTACAAATTGCTTTCAGTCCACGCAGGATTGGCCGCGAAATAGCCCTGAAGAAGGCCCTGCAGGCCCCCAAAACGGCCCTCCAGGCGCAAAAAAAAGGCGCCAGCCTCCTCGGCCGGCGCCCCGTGCGCCCCGAAGAGCGCTCAGCGGCTCACATGCGCTGGATGATCGCCTCGCCGAAGCCCGAGCAGGAGAGCTCGTTGACGTCGGTGCGGCCCTCGCGGGTCATGAGGCGGGCGAGGTCGTAGGTGACCTGGCCGTCGTTGATCGAGCGCTCGATGCCGCCCACGATGAGCCGGCTCGCGTCCTGCCAGCCCATGTGGTCGAGCATCATGACCGCCGAGAGGATGATCGAGCCGGGGTTGACCTTGTCCTGGCCGGCGTACTTCGGGGCGGTGCCGTGGGTGGCCTCGAAGAGGGCGGCGTCGTCGCCGATGTTGGCGCCCGGCCCGAGGCCGAGGCCGCCGACCAGCGCGATCGCCGCGTCCGAGAGGTAGTCGCCGTTCAGGTTGGGCAGCGCGAGCACGCTGTACTCGTCGGGGCGGGTCTGGATCTGCTGGAAGATCGAGTCGGCGATGCGGTCCTTGATGAGGATCTTGCCCGCCGGGACCTTCCCGCCGTGGTCGTCGTACACCTTCTTCTCGGAGATGGTCTGCTCGCCGAACTCCTGCGCCGCGACCTCGTAGCCCCACTTCGCGAAGGCACCCTCGGTGAACTTCATGATGTTGCCCTTGTGCACCAGGGTCACCGACGGGAGCTTCTGGGCGATCGCCCACTGGATCGCCGAGCGGATGAGCCGCTTCGAGCCGGTCTCCGACATCGGCTTCACGCCGATGCCGCTGTCCGGGCGGATCTTCTTGCCGGTGCGCTCGCGGATCAGCTCGATGATCGCCTTGGCGGTGTCGCTGCCCATCTCGAAGTCGTGGCCCGCGTACACGTCCTCGGTGTTCTCGCGGAAGATCACGAAGTCGACCTTGTCGGCGTACTTGTTGGGCGCGGGAACGCCCGCGAAGTAGCGCACCGGGCGGATGCAGGCGTAGAGGTCGAGGGCCTGGCGGAAGCCCACGTTTATGGAGCGGAAGCGCGGCGTGACACCGTCGGTCTTGCCGCACTCGTCACAGGCGGTCTGGGTGTTCTGCTGGTGCGCGCAGTGCAAGCACACGAACTTCTCGTCGCCGATGGGCGTGGTGAACGGACCCTTGATGGCGATCTTCAAATGCCGGATCGCGTCGCACGCCTCGGTGGGGAGGATCTCGCCGTAGCGCTGCCACGCCTCGAGGCCGGCGTAGATGGGGCACCATGCGATCTGGCGCTTGCCGCCGAACGCCTTCGCCACGGCCGCGTCCACGACCTTCTGCATCACCGGCGTGATGTCGATGCCGATGCCGTCGCCGCGCAGCACGCCGATGATCGGGCGATCGGGGGTGATGGGGCGGCCGTTTTCGAGTCGGATCAGGTCGCCCGGGGGCAGGGACACGTGCTTGAAGCTCGCCATGGTGGGATCTCCTTGGACAACGAAGGGGGCTAGTGTGAATCCGCCGCACGAGGCGGACAAGCTTCGCCGCGAAGATCGCGAACACGGCGGATCGCCTTGACGAGGCGAGTGACGCGCGATTAAACCTGACCTTTCAGATCAGCTTTATCAGGATCATCCCGCGATGCGGATCACGGCGCGCACCGAATACGGCCTGGCGGTCATGCTGGAGCTCGCGCAAGCTGGCGTGAATACGCCAGTTTCCAGCCGCGAGCTGGCCGAGCGCACGCGCATCCCCAAGCCCTTCCTGGACCAGGTGCTGGTAGCGCTGCGCAAGGCCGGGCTGATCCGCAGCGCCCGCGGGCCGTCGGGCGGCTACGTGGTGGCGCGCGATCCCCGGGAGCTCTCGGTGCATCAGGTGATCGAGTCGATCGAGGGTGGCACCCAGTCGCTCTCGTGCGTGCCGGGCGGCTCCGACGCACCCACCCGGCGGGTGCCGGCGCGGCGCTCGCTCGCGGCGCTGTGGACGCGGGTGGATTCGAGCGTCACCGACGTGCTGCGCTCGGTGCGGCTCTCGCAGCTCTGCGAGGACGAGCGCCGGCTCGCCGGCCAGCCGATGTACTACATCTGACTCCACCGCCTCCGCGCCTTCGTTCCGAGAGCCTCCGCCGATGATCGACACCAAGCCCGAGTTCCTGCGCACCGACCTGCTGATCATCGGGGGCGGCGCCGCGGGCTGCATGGCGGCGGTCGAGGCGCGCGCGGTCGACCCGAGCCGCGACGTGCTGGTGCTCGAGAAGGCGGACATCGTGCGCTCGGGCTGCGTCGCCGCCGGGCTCAACGCGGTGAACGCGTACCTGCGCCCCGACCAGTCGCCGGAGTCGTACCTGGAGAGCACGCGCCGCGACTCCCATGGCCTGGTTCGCGAGGACCTCGTGCTCAGCTACGCGCGGGGCGTGACCGAGGCGACGCACCTGGTCGAGTCGTGGGGGATGGAGATCCACCGCGACGCCGATGGGCGGCCGATCTCGAAGGGCCCGCGCAGCGTGCAGATCCGCGGCGAGTCGCTCAAGCTGATCCTCGCGGAGCGCGTCTTCGCGTCGGGCGCGCGGGTGCGGAACCGCGTCGCGGTCACCAACCTGATCGTCCGCGACGGGCGCGCGTGCGGCGCGTACGGCATCGACGTCCGCAGCGGGAAGCTGGTGGTGGTCGCGGCCGGGGCGGTGATCTGCGCCACCGGCGGCGCCGCGGGCCTCTATCCGCCGCGCTCCGACGGCTCGATGATGAGCCGGCTCTGGTATTCGCCCTACAACGTGGGCAGCGGCTACGCGATCGGGCTGCGCGCCGGCGCCGAGCTGACCACGCTCGAGATGCGCTTCATCCCGACGCGCGTCCGCCACGTGCAAGCTCCCACCGGGACGCTGGTGCAGGCGTTCGGCGCCAAGCAGGTGAACGCGCTCGGCGAGGAGTTCGCGAAGGCGCGCGCCGGGTACGGCGGGAAGAAGCCGACGCTGCCGCAGCAGCTCGCCGCGATGATCGACGAGTACCGCGCCGGGCGCGGGCCGATCTACCTCGACCTCTCGCATCTGCAGAAGGAGAAGCTCGACGAGGCGGCGCGCGCGTACCTCGACATGTCGCCCTCGCTGCTGCTCTATCTCGCGACGCTGGCCGGAAAAGAGGGGCCGCTCCGGATCGAGATGGGGACATCGGGTCCGTACCTGCTCGGTGGCCACACCGCGGCTGGCTACTGGGTGGACATCGACCGGCGCACCACGCTGCCGGGGCTCTACGCGGCGGGCGACGTCGCGGGCGGCGCACCCAAGAAGTACGTGAGCGGGGCCTGGGTGGAGGCGCGGATCGCGGCGCGCACCGCGCTCGCCGAGTGCGCGCGCCCGCAGGATCCCGAGCCCGGAGCGTGGCGCGAGGAGATGCGCCGCGTGATGGCGCCGCTCAGGCGCGGGCTGCTCGGGCGCGAGGGGCTCGCGTACGAGGACGTGCTGCGGCGGCTGCAGCGGGTCATGGACGAATACGCGGGCGGGCCGGCGACGTTCTTCGATCTGCATCCGGCGCGGCTCGAAATCGCACGCGAGGAGCTGCGCGGTCTGGCCGGCCACCTCGATCGCTTGCAGGCGGCCAACCCGCACCAGCTCATGCTCGCCCACGAGGTGATCGACCGCATCGACGTGGCGCGCGCGCTGGTCGAGCACCTGCTCGCCCGCGACGAGCGGCGCTGGCCCGGCTACCAGAACCGGGTCGACGTCGCGGAGCCCGATGGCGACGCGCCGCTCTACTTCGTGGTCAGCAAGCGCGACGCGGAGAGCGGCGAGGTGCGTACCGAGCGCCGCCCCCACCAGGGCGGCACCGAGCTGCGCTTCGCGCACGCGGGCGGGTGAGGGCGGAGCGGCGCAGCGAGCCCCGAGGAGCGAACCACCGTGATCGATCTCGACCCACAGGCGTGCAACTCGTGCGGGCTCATGCCCGAGCCGCCGTGCGTGCGCGTGTGCCCCGGCGACGTCATCGAGAAGGACTTCCGCACCAACGAGGTGCGGGTCCGCGACGTGAAGGAGTGCTGGGGCTGCTACGCGTGCGTGAAGGTGTGCCCACGCTTCGCGCTCGAGGTGAAGATGCCGTTCTGGGCGACCGGCGGAGAGACCTCGCTGGTGGTCAAGAACTTCCGCGGCAAGAGCCTCGAGTGGATCCTCACCGACGCGGCGGGCGAAGAGCACCACATCGAGTTCCCGACGCGCCCCTTGCCCGAGCCCCCCGTCGGCGAAGACGGCGCCGACTACGTCGACCAGGGCATGGGCATTTAGGGCTCGGAGGGCCGCGCGCCCGCGCGGCCGGCGATACGCGCGGGCGTCGAACCGACGCGCCCGTCGATTCCGGTCCGTCCTGCGGCGGCGAGGGACCGCCGCCCTCCAGCGGGTGTCGCGGTAAAGTCGCGAGCATGTCGGCCGGCGCGACCCACCACATCCGCTTCGAGCCCGCCGCTCGCGGGATCGAGGCGCTCCACGGCGAGACGATCGCGCAAGCCGCCGCGCGCGCCGGGCTCACGCTCGTCTCCGCGTGCGGCGGGCTCGGGATCTGCGCGGGCTGCCGCGTGACCGTGGCGGGCGCAGCGAGCGCCGAGCCGTCGCGCGCGCGGCTCACCGAGGTGCAGCTCACGCGCGGCGATCGGCTCGCGTGCTCGACTCCGATCGAGGGCGACCTGGTCGTCACCGTGCCCGCGGACCTCGGCGCGGGAGCACGACCGCGCCGAGGTGGCGCGCGGCGGATCGAGCCGCTCGGCGGGGTCGCGACCGCGTCACTCGCCCACGGCCCTGCGCTCGGGATGCTCGTGCTCGCCGGCGAGCGCGAGCTCGCGGTGCAGGTCGTCGAGCTCCGCCACGGGCGCGTCCTCTTCGAGGTGCGCGAGCCGGCGCCGCCGGCCGAGCCGTGGGAAGGGCTCACGGCCAGAGCGCTCGCCGCGCTCGCCTCGCACGGCTTCGCCGCCGAGCAGGTGCACGTGGCGCTGGTCCTTTCGGACCGGACCGGTGGCCGTTTCGAGCCATCCGCGGGCGCCGAGGAGCTGCGCGAGCTCGGCGCCGGTTGGCGGTGCGCCGCCGAGGTGGGCTTCCCGGCGCGCCCGGAGGCGCCGGTGGTGAGCCTCGCCGCCGCGAGCACCGGGCCCGGCTTCGTGGCGCTCGGCGCGCTCGCGGCGTTCCGCCACGGCGCCCATGGCTATGTCCAGCTCGGCGTCGACCCGGCGCGCGGCGGGCGCGACGCGCTGTGGCTGGTGGCCGATCGCGGCGAGCGCTGGTCCGCCACCGAGGTCGAGGCACCCACCGAGTGGGAAGCGGCGGCGCGCGACGCCCTGGTGCGCGAGGTGTTCGGGCGCGACGGCGACGGCGTCGTCCTGGTAGGCACCGACGCGGCCGAGCCGAGTGCGGCGGACCGCGCGCTCCTCGGCACGTGGCTGGAGGAGCTTCCCGCGCGCCGCGTGCGTTTCCTCGGCGACGGCCGCCTCGCCGGTCTGCACGCGCTGCTCACCTCGCGCGCGGCGCGCGCGGCGTGGATGTCGCACGACCCGATCCTGCACGTCGACGCGGTCACGCGGCTGGCGCCGGCGGCGCGGGAGCGCGTGCTATCTTCGGAGTGAAACACGTTTCACTCCCCACCCGCGCACACGACCATGAGCACGACCCCGCCGACCCCCGTCACCGACCCCGCGAGCCGCGAGGCCTTCGTCGCCCCCGACCACTCGTTCCACGAGCTGAGGGTCGTGCGCGTGATCGAGGAGACCTCCGACGCGCGCTCGTTCGTGTTCGAGATCCCGCCGCACCTCGCCGAGTGCTTCCGCTACGTCGCCGGCCAGTTCCTGACCGTCGAGTGCGACCTCGGCCACGTGCGCCTCAAGCGCTGCTACTCGCTGTCGAGCTCGCCCGACACCGACACCGAGCACAAGGTCACGGTCAAGCGCGTCCCCGGCGGGCGCGTCTCCAACTGGATGATCGACAACCTGAAGGGCGGCGAGACCCTCCGCGTCCTGCCACCGGCGGGCCTGTTCGTCCTCAAGCCGCGTAGCCATCCGGTGACGCTCTTCGGCGGTGGCAGCGGCGTCACGCCGGTGCTCTCGATCCTCAAGACCGCGCTCGCGACCACCGAGCGGCGCGTGAAGCTGATCTACGCCAACCGCGACCGCGACTCGATCATCTTCCGCGCCGAGATCGACGCCCTCGCCGCGCGCTACCCCGAGCGCCTCGAGGTGATCCACCGCCTCGACGCCGAGCAGGGCTTCCTGGACCGGGCGGCGGTCCTCGAGTACCTCCGCGGCTGGGAGGCGAGCGACTTCTACGTCTGCGGTCCGGCGCCGTTCATGGACGTGATCGAGGGGACGCTGGTCGAGCTCGGCATCCACGCCGACCACATCCACGTCGAGCGCTTCGTCTCGCCACACGACCCCGACCGCGTCGAGCCCGAGCCCACCGGCGCGGCCGCGCAGCACGCGGCACCCGTCGACGCGCGCGTCTCGATCCACCTGCGCGGCGAGATCCGCGAGTTCGACTGCCCGGCGGGCAAGACCATCCTCGAGGCCGCGCGCGCCGCGGGCCTCAAGACGCCGTCGAACTGCGAGGACGGCTACTGCAGCGTGTGCCGCGGCAAGCTCACCGAAGGCGACGTGTGGATGCGTCTCCACGACGCCCTCACCAAGACCGAGCTCGAGCAGCGCTGGGTGCTCACGTGTCAGGCCCGGCCCACGGCGGCGCGCGTCGCCGTCGACTTCGACGAGGCCTAGGTTCTTCGGCACCTGGAGGGCGGCGGTCTCTCGCCGCCGCACTCCGACCCGCGTCGATCCCCGGGCGGGCTCGCGGCCGCCCCTATCGAGCTCCAGGGCGAACAGCGCCCCGCCCCCTGCCACGGGCACGCGGTCTGCATTAAATCGGCTTTCACCAAGACATCGTCCCTGCGTACGTACGGGCGAAGGAGAGCGTCATGGCGGACTCCACCCCTCTCACCGTGGGAATCCTCGTCGGCGGCGGCCCCGCCCCCGGCATCAACGGCGTGATCTCCGCCGCGACCATCGAGGCTCGCAACCGCGGCCTGCGCGTGATCGGCCTGATGCACGGCTTCGAGTGGCTGGTGAAGAAAGACATCACCCACATCCGCGAGCTCGACATCAACGACGTCTCGCGCGTCCACCTGCGCGGCGGATCGATCCTGCGCACCTCCCGCGAGAACCCCACGACCGACCCGGGCAAGATGAGGAACGTCATCGACTCCCTGGGGCAGCTCGGCATCAACTACCTGATCACCATCGGCGGCGACGACACGGCCTACTCGGCGCAGCGCATCGAGGCCGAGGCCGCCGGACGGGTGAAGGTCGTCCACGTCCCCAAGACCATCGACAACGACCTGCCGCTGCCCGGCCTCACTCCCACCTTCGGCTTCACCACCGCCGTGCAGGTGGGCGTGGGGATCGTCGCCACGCTCATGGAGGACGCGCGCACCACCGCGCGCTGGTACCTCGTGGTGGCGATGGGCCGCAAGGCGGGCCACCTCGCGCTCGGCATCGGCAAGGCCGCGGGCGCCACCGTCACGCTCATCGGCGAGGACTTCCGCTCCGGCAAGATCCCGCTGCGCGAGATCGGCGACATCCTCGAGGGCAGCATCCTGAAGCGCGAGACCATGGGCCGCCCGTACGGCGTGGCGGTGGTCGCCGAGGGGCTCGCCGAGCGCATGGACGCCGCCGAGCTCGAGGACCTGAAGGACGTCGAGCGCGACGAGCACGGCCACATCCGCCTCGCCGAGGTGGACCTCGGTCGGTTGCTGCAGGGCGAGCTGAAGCGCCGCCTCAAGGCGCGCGGCCTCAAGCGCACGATCGTGAGCAAGGACGTGGGCTACGAGCTGCGCTGCGCCGCGCCCGTGACGTACGACCTCGAGTACACCCGTGACCTGGGCTATGGCGCCGTGAAGCTCTTGATGAGCGGCGGCACCGGCGCGATGGTGACGATCCAGGCGGGCCGCCTGGTGCCGATGTACTTCGCCGAGCTGCAGGACCCGGCGACCGGCCGTACCCGGGTGCGCTACGTGAACACCGAGACCGAGAGCTACGAGGCGGCGGCCAAGTACATGATCCGCCTCAACCGGCCCGACTTCGAGGACCCGGCCAAGCTCGCCCGGCTGGCGGAGGTCGCGAAGACCGACCCGGCCACCTTCGAGAAGCAGTTCGGTTACCTGGGACGCCGCTACCGCTGGTGAGCGGTGGCGGCCGGGAGCCGCGTCGTCGACCACCGGCCCGCAGCGCGCGGGCGAGAGGCGGTGCGTGAGAGCGCTCTACGAGACCGCCTGGGAGACGATCGCGGCGCTCGACCTCGAGCCCGCGGCGCGCGCACACACCGCCGAGATCGACGCACTCGGGCGCGGCGAGCGCGTCCTCGACCTCGGTAGCGGGCTGGGCGCGGACACCGCCGCGCTCACCGCGCGCTTCCGCGAGGCGATCGCGCTCGACGTGGCGGGTGCCGCGGCCGCCGGCGCCGCGCCGCCGCCCGGCGTGGCCGTGCTCGCCGCGGACCTGGAGGGCGCGCTGCCGCTCGCCGAAGCCTCGCTCGACGCGGCGCTCGCCCTCGACGTGATCGAGCACGTCGCCGATCCCGGCGCCCTGCTCGCCGAGCTCGCGCGCACGCTGCGCCGCGGCGCGACGCTGGTGCTCACCACTCCCAACGGCCGCTTCCTCGGCCACGCGCTCGAGTGGCTGCGCGGGCGCCCGCCGCGCACCATCGACGAGAGCGGGCTGCTCGCCGGCTTGCCCGCGCCCCACCACGGCCACGTCTCGCTGCTCACCAGCGCCGTGCTGGTGCGCGCGCTGCGCGCGGCGGGCTTCGAGGTGGAGGAGGTCGCCGGTCTCGGGCACGTGGGCGAGCGCTGGCTCGGGTTCTGGCCCACGGGCGCGCGCCGCGAGCTCTTCGCGCAGGGGCTGCGCGTGGTGGCGCGGCGCACCGCGGCGCCGGCGCCGGTCCGGCGCGCGAGCGAGGTGAGCGCGATCGTGGTCGTCCACGACGCGGGGCCCGATCTCGAGGCGTGCCTCGCGGCGCTCGCCGAGCTGCGCGGCCCGGTGCGGGTGGCGGAGACCTGGGTGGTCGACAACGCCTCCACGGACGGCGCGGTGGCGCGCGCCGAGGAGCGGTTCGCATCGATCGGGGTCATCGCCAATCCCACCAACCGGGGCTTCGGCGCGGCGGTCAACCTCGCCGCCGCGCGCGCCCGCGCGCCGCGCTTGCTCGTGCTCAATCCCGACGTCACGCTCCGTCCCGGGGCACTCGCGGCGATGGAGGCGATGTTCGGCTCGGATCCGGCGCTGGCGGCCGCGGGGGGAAGGCTGGTCCGCCCCGACGGTGCGCCCGCGCTCTCGTGGGTTCACTTCCCGACGCCGCGGGTGGTCGGCGCGTGGCTCGTGGCGCGCCTCGGCGCGCTGCGCCTCGCGCGCGTCCTCACGCCTGCTGCGGGACGGGCCGGCGGCGGCCCGATCGGCGCGTGCCTGCTGCTCGATCGCGACACCTTCCGCGCGGTGGGTGGCTTCGACGAGCGCTTCTTCCTCTACGCCGAGGAGATCGACCTCTTCGAGCGGCTGCGGCGCCTCGGCCGCACCGTGGCGTGCGCGCCGATCGTGGTGGGATCGCACCGCGAGGGCGGCAGCACCAGCGCCGCGCCCGAGCGTGCGCGGGCGGCGTGGGTCGCGAGCCCCCGCGCGCGCTACCCCAAGAGGCGGCGGCCGGGCACGGCGTGGCGGTTCGCGCGCGCGGTCGCGCT
>CAYMQR010000155.1:0-9840 GCA_964392195.1 uncultured bacterium
ACCCACCACCGCGGTGCATCGCCGCGATCCACGCCGCGAGGTGCCACTCGACCGCGCGTGGCTCCTGCGCTCGCGCCTCACGACCTGAGCCACGCGGCTCCCACGAGCGCACCGCGCGCTCGCCGGACTCCCCGCCTCGGCGGCGCACGACGCCGCCTCCGAGGATGTCCAACGACGGCGCTTCGTGTTACCAGAAGGCCCCGTCGTCACCCGCGGGTTCGTCCCGCCGGTGACGGAATCGCCCCTCCCTGGAAGCGAGATCGACATGACCAGCCGCCGTCCGACGTCGACGCGCAAGCGCGCCAGCAAGGCTCCCTCGAAAGCGCCGCGCGCGCGCGCCAAGCCGAAGAGCCATGACCTCGCGACCATCGAGCCGGCCGCGTTCTTCGAGGAGTTCCTCGTCGAGCGCTACGCCGAGGGGCTCGCCCGCTCCGCGGCGCCGGCGGGCTACGACCTCGTCGTCCACGTCGAGCTCGGCGGCGAAGGCGGCGGCTCGTGGGGTCTGCACTTCGACGCGAGCGGCCTCACCGTGACGCGCGGCAAGCCCGGCCGCAAGCCCGACGTGCGGGTGTTCCAGTCGCTCGCCGACTGGGTCGCGGTGGTGCGCGGCGAGCTCGGTGGGCCGAACGCGATGCTGGCGGCGGCGAGCGCCAAGCCGGCGCCGGTGCTCCCCCTCGACGCCAGCTCGCGCGACCGGCTGCGCAGGCTCGACGGCACCCTCACCTTCTCGGTCCGCCACTTCCAGGGGCGCGACTGGCGGCTCGGCATCCACTTCGGCGCCGGCGCGGTGCGCGAGCCGGCCGACACCTCGTTCTCGATGAGCCTGCTCGACTTCCAGTCGCTGGCGAGCGCCGGCAAGGCGCCCAACCTGCAGGCGCTGATGCTCGGTGGCGCGCTCAGGATCGAGGGGAACTTCGCGCTCGGCGGCGAGCTCGCCGCGCTCGCCGCCACCCACGCCCAGGCCACCTTCGGCCGCCACCTCGCCGGCGGCTGAGCAGGCGCGCGCGGCCGTCCGCGCGGCTCCGCCTCGCGGCGAGCGGCGTCATGCCGCGCCGCGTTGACAGTGCCCGCGCGGGTTCCGCATATTGCCTGTCGACACGGCCACTCGGCCGCACGTCTCGGGCCCGCCCGAACCCCTGGGCGGCTGCGTAATCACTCTCTTTTTCCCCAGGGAATCGGGCGGCCAGCATGCTGAGCGGTCTCACCGAAGGTCTGTCGACGGTGTGGATCGCGCTCGACCGCGCCTTGCACCCGCTCTACCTCCTCGCGCTGCTCGCGTTCGTCGCCAGCGCGGTCGCCGCGATGTGGTTCTCGATCAGCCACCGCGCGCCGCAAGGCTCGCGGCATCCGCTGGCGCGCCTCGAGATCCTGTGGACGATGCTGACCGCGATGCTGGTGCTGGGGCTCGCCACCGACTCGCTGCGCGGCACCAGCCACGGCCCGGTGCAGGTCGCGAGCCTGGTTGCGCTCGCGTCCGATGCCGATCCCGAGCCCACCACCGACGACCCCGCCGACGTCACCTCGGACGGAGACGCCGGTGACGCCGGCGCGCTCGGCAGCGCCGATGAGCAACCCTCGGATGCCCCTGCCGACGACGGCGCCCAGCCGTCCGGCGACGCGGGGCTGCCCACCGACCAGGAACCGGCCGGCGCGGACTCCACCGTCGAGTGAGGCCGTGGCCGCGAACGGCCCCCGTCCCGCCTCCGCGCCGCTGACCTCGGCGCCGATCGTGGTCCCCGCCGCCCGGCGTGCCACGCTCACCCCATGACCGGCGCGCCGACCCCCTCCACCGAGAACCGCGCGGTGCGGCTGCTGGCCCGCGCCACCGCGCTCGTCACGTTGATCCTGCTGGTCGCCGGCGGCCTCGTCACCAGCAAGGGCGCGGGCATGGCGGTGCCCGACTGGCCCACCTCGTTCGGCTACAACATGTTCACGTTCCCGATCAGCCACTGGATCGGGCCGATCGCGTTCGAGCACATGCACCGGCTGCTCGGCTCGACCGTCGGGCTGCTGACGGTCGCGCTCGCGGTGACCGTGTGGCGCAAGGATCCGCGCGGCTGGATGCGCGCGCTGGCGGTGGTCGCGGTGATCGCGGTGATCGTGCAGGGCGTGCTGGGCGGGATGCGGGTGATCCACAACGCGCGCCTGCTCGCGGTGGTCCACGGCTCGCTCGCGCACGGCTTCTTCGCGCTCATGATCGCGATGGCGCTGAGCACCACGCGGCTGTGGGAGGAGGCGCACGCCTCGCCCATTCCCCGCGAGCGCGCCGACGGCCTGCGGGGGCTGGCCGTCGCCGCGGTGGCGCTTGTCTACGGGCAGATCCTGCTCGGCGCCCGCCTGCGCCACTTCTCGGGTAGCGTGATGCTGCACCTCCTGGGTGCGGTGCTGGTGGTGACCGCGGTGGTCGCGGCGCGCCAGCGCATCGCGACGGCGGGCCCGCGCGCGCCGGCGGCGCGCATGGCGTTCGTGCTCCAGCACATGATCTGGCTGCAGCTCCTGCTCGGCTTCATCGCCTACTTCGCGAAGATGAAGGCGCCGATCCCGGAGCTCGCGCCGTGGCCGGCGGTGCTGCTCACCGTGGCCCACCAGGTGAACGGCGCGCTGGTGTTCGCGACCTCGATCAGCACCGCGCTGCTGGTGTTCCGCGCCACCGACCCGGCCGCGAGCGCGCTCGCCGAGCCGGCGCGCGACGCCGGCCCGGCGGGAGCCGGAGCGTGAGCGCGGCGCTCGAGACCGAGGTGGGGTCCTCCGCCCGGGCTCGCCGCGCCGCGGACTTCTTCGAGCTCACCAAGCCGCGGCTGGTGCTGCTGGTGCTGCTCACCACGCTGGTCGGCTACTACGTCGCGCTCACCGGGCCGGTGAGCTGGAGCGCGCTGCTCGCGGCGCTCACCGGCACCACGCTGTGCGCCGCCGGCAGCCAGGCGCTCAACCAGTTCATCGAGCGGGAGACCGACGCGCTCATGCACCGCACCCGCACGCGGCCGCTGCCCGAGGGGCGCGTCCATCCCCACGAGGGGCTCGCGTTCGGCGTGGGCCTCACCGTGATCGGGCTCGCGACGCTGTGGTTCGCGACCAACCCGCTCGCGGTCGAGCTCGCCGCGGTCACGGTGGTCACCTACCTGTTCCTCTACACGCCGCTCAAGAGCCGCACCCCGCTCGCCACCATGGCGGGGTGCGTTCCGGGAGCGTTGCCGCCGGTGATCGGCTGGACCGCCGCCGGTCAGTCGATCGGCGTGGGCGGCGCCGCGCTGTTCGCGATCCTGTTCTTCTGGCAGGTGCCGCACAGCCTCGCCATCGCGTACCTCTACCGCAGCGATTACCAGCGCGCCGGCCACCAGCTGCTGCCGGTCGTGGAGCCGGACGGCAAGAGCACCGGCCGCCAGATCCTGGTGAACTCGCTGGCGCTGTTCGTGGTCAGCCTGGCGCCCGCGATCATCGGCCTCGCCGGCCGCTGGTACTTCGTGGCGACGGTGGTCACCGGCCTGCCGGTGGTGGTGGCTGGCTTGCGGTTCGCGCGCGCCGCCAACGCCGACACGGCGCGCGCCGTACTGATCTCGTCGTACCTCGCACTCACCGCCCAGCTCACGGTCCTGGCGCTCGACAAGACCGGCTGAGCGGAGCCCGACGCCGCGGCGCCCGAAAACGGCGACGGCGGCAACGAACGCCAACGTGGCCCGGCGACGGGCCGCCCGAGCACCACCGATGAGCGAAGGCAGAGCGATCTCGATCCAGGAGCTGGTGGTCGACTACGGCACCCGCCGCGCCCTCGGGCCGGTGTCGTTCGACGTGGCGCCGCGCGAGGTGTTCGCGCTCCTCGGTCCGAACGGCGGCGGCAAGACCACGCTCTTCCGCGTCCTCACCACGGCGCTGCCGGCGACCGGCGGGCGCGCCGAGATCCGCGGCCACGACGTGATGCGCGCGCCCGACGCGGTGCGCCGCGAGCTCGGCGTGGTGTTCCAGAGCCCGAGCCTCGACGCCAAGCTCTCGGTGCGCGAGAACCTGTGGCACGCGGGCCACCTCTACGGGCTCTCCGGACGCGCGCTCGCGACCCGCATCGACGAGGTGCTGGCCCTGGTCGCGCTCTCCGACCGCGCCGCGGACACCGTCGAGCACCTGTCCGGCGGCCAGCGCCGCCGCGTCGAGCTCGCCAAGGGCCTGCTCCATCGCCCGGCGGTGCTGCTCCTCGACGAGCCCTCCACCGGGCTCGACCCCGGCGCCCGCCGCGACCTGTGGCGCCAGCTCCTCGAGCTCCGTGACGAGACCGGCGTCACGATCCTGCTCACCACCCACATCCTCGACGAGGCCGAGCGCTGCGACCGGGTCGGCATCCTCGATCGCGGCAAGCTGGTGTCGCTCGACTCGCCGGCGGCGCTCAAGCGCTCGATCCGCGGCGAGGTGGTGACGGTCGAGGGACACGAGCCGGCCGCGCTGCGCGAGCGGATCGTGGGCCGCTTCGGGGGTGAGGCCACCTTGCTCCACGACAGCGTCCGCATCGAGCGGCCCGACGGCGCCGCGTTCGTCGCCGAGCTGATGCGCGCGTTCCCCGACGACATCCGCGCCGTGACGGTCGGCCAGCCCACCCTCGAGGACGTGTTCATCCACGTCACCGGGCGCGGGCTGTGGGAGGCGGAGCAGCACGCGGCGGAGGAGGGCCCGGCATGAGCGGCGTTTGGCTTCCCGCGTGGACCTTGCTGGTCCGCGAGCTCACTCACTTCGTGCGCCAGCGCCACCGCATCCTCGGCACCATCGGCACGCCGCTGGTGTTCTGGGTGCTGATCGGCTCGGGGCTCAGCGGCTCGTTCAGGCCCGCGTCGATGGGCCCGGGCTCGGCCTCGCACGGCATGAGCTACCTCGAGTACTTCTTCCCGGGGACGCTGGTGCTGATCCTGCTCTTCACCGCGGTGTTCTCGACGATCTCGATCATCGAGGACCGCCGCGCCGGGTTCCTGCAGGCGGTGCTGGTGGCGCCGGTGCCGCGCTCGGCCGTGGTGCTCGGCAAGGTGCTGGGGGGCACCTCCGTGGCGGTGCTGCAGGGCATCCTGGTGCTCTTGCTCGGGCCGCTGGGCGGCATCCACCTCACGGTGGGCTCGGCGCTGGTGGCGCTGGTGGTGGTGCTGATCACCGCGTTCCAGCTCACCTCGCTCGGCTTCCTGATCGCGTGGCGGATGGAGACCACCACCGGCTTCCACGCGATCATGAACCTGTTCCTGATCCCGCTCTGGCTGCTCTCGGGCGCGCTCTTCCCGGCGTCCGGCGCCTCGCCGTGGCTCAAGACGGTGATGATGGTGAACCCGCTCTCCTACGCGATGGGGGCCCTGCGCGGCGCGCTCTACCCCACCCAGAGCGTCGCGGACCTGTGCGTGCCGCCGTTCGGGCTCTCGATGGTGGTGACGCTGGCGGCGACCGCCGCACTCTTCGGCGCGGGCGTGGTGATGGCGCGCCGCACCCCGTGGGCGCACTCGTGAGCCTCGGGTTCGGCGATCTGCCGGCGCTCAACGCGGTGCTCAACGCGTCCAGCGCGGTGCTCGCGAGCGTGGGCTGGGTGCTGATCCGGCGCCGCCGGATCACCGCCCACAAGGCGTGCATGGCCGGCGCGCTGATCCTGAGCACCCTGTTCCTGATCTCGTACCTGACCTTCCACGCCAAGGCGGGCACCACCCACTACGGCGGCGTGGGGGCGCTGCGCACGCTCTACTTCGCGATCCTGCTAACCCACACGCCGCTCGCGGCGATCATCGTGCCGATGATCCTCGTGGTGGTCTACCGCGCGTGGAAGAACGACCTCGCGCGGCACCGCACGCTCGCCCGGATCACCCTGCCGCTGTGGCTCTACGTCTCGGTCACCGGCGTGGTGATCTACTTCATGCTGCTGCCGTACCGATGAGTTTTCGGGGGGGCTTTTCAAGCCCCCCGCCTGCCCGAAGTGAATTCGGGCGGGGCCCACCCCCGAGGCGCTCGCTTCGCTCGCGGCGTCGCGCCGCGACGCGCACATCGGCGAGTCCCTTCGTTCCGCGATCCGGGATCACGGGATGCACGGCGGTCAACCAGCCGGCTCTTCAAGCCCCCCGCTGGTGCGGTAGGGGCGACCCCTGTGACCGCCCGATGATCCGCGCCGGAAACACCCCCCGACGCGCCCGGCTCCATCCGTGGCGGTGGCGGCGCGCCGGAGGCGGGCCCTCCAGAGCGGCCTGCCGGGATCGACGCCACCGGCGACGCTCACGCCGGTGCGTATCGCCGGGCGCGCGGCGCGCGCCCCTCCCCCGACGCGCCACGATCGGTCTGGAGGCGCACGCTTCGTCGTGCGCCGTCCGCTCAGCGCGCGGCGGGGCGGCGGAAGGTCACCAGCCAGTTCGTCGACAGGATCGGGAACACCCACGTCACGTCGGCGACCTCGAGCCCGGCCGCGCGCGCGTCCTCGCGCAGCTCGGCGAGGCTCACGCCCTGCAGCCGGCCCTTACGCAGCCCGAGCTTCCCGCGCAGCCAGCGCGAGAAGTACTTGAACGTGTAGCGGTGGTAGTAGCTGACCAGGATCGGGCCGGAGGTGACGCGCTTGAGCTCGGTCAGGATCCGCACCCGCTCGGGCCCGTCGCAATGCTGGGTCAGGCGCGCGACGCACACCGCGCCCAGCGCGCCGTCCCGGAACGGCAGCTGCAGGATGTCCATCCCCACGTAGCCGCGCATGTTCCGATCCACCGGATACTGGTCGCGCGCGACCTTCATCATCTCGGGGGCGATGTCGCCGCCCAGCACCGAGACGCCGCTGCCGATCAGCGCGGGCAAGAGCCGCCCCGTGCCGGTCGGGCAATCGAGCAGCCAGCCACGCACCCCGTTGGCCGCGATCGCGCGCGCGTACGTGCCGAGGACGCGGCGGTTCGAGAGCCGCCCCGAGAGCGAGGAGTAGCGGTGGTCGTACTTGCGCGCGCGCGCTTCGTTGCGCCAGGTGTAGCGGCGCTCGTCGAAGCTCGGGCGGCGGTCGGGGATCGAGCTCATCTGGGTTGCGCTCCCGGTGCGAACATGGCGGCGAATGCGGTCGCTGTCGAGGTGTCTCGACAGGGACGCGAGGTCCCGATCGCACGCCGGGCGCGCGCCGATCCGGGCGATATCCGCGGCGCGTGGCGCGGGTCAGCCGAGCGCTTGCTTGCGCTCTTCCTTCTCGCTGCCGCTCATCTCGACCGGGTAGCCGTGCTTGGCGATCTTCTTGCGCCACATCGCGCGCTTGATCGCGCTCACGCGGTCGAGCATCACCTTGCCGTCGAGGTGGTCGATCTCGTGCTGGAGGGCCACGCCGAGGAGCGACGAGCCCTCGACCCGGATCTCGCGTCCGGTCTCGTCGAGCGCCACCACCTCGACGTGCGCGTGGCGCTTCACGTCCAGCACCAGCCCCGGGATGCTGAGGCAGCCCTCGGGCCAGATCACCTCGCCCTCGGTCGCCACGATCTCCGGGTTGAGCAGCTTGAGGATGCGCTCGCCGCGGTTCTCGACGTCGGCGTCGATGACGAGGGCACGCAGCCCCACGCCGATCTGCGGCGCCGCCACACCCACGCCGCTCTCGGCGTACATGGTGGCGACGAGGTCGTCGAAGAGGCTCTGGATCTCGGCGGTGATCTCGGTCACGGCCTCGGTGGGCGTGGACAGCACCGGCGCGGGATAGCGGACGATTTCTCGAGCAGTCACGGCATGTTCCTCGCAAGAGCGCGCAAGATACCCGCGCCCCGACGGGGACGTCAAAGACGCGCAGTCATCGGCCGGGTGACCGCCGCGCCGGCCGCGCGCTTCTCGGCGGCGACCTCGCGCACGAGTTCGTCCATCCGCCGCCCCATCGCCGCGATCCCGTGCGGCTCCGCCGCGGCTCGGCTCGCCGCGGCCAGATCGACCTCCCGCCCGCGCGCCGCGAGCCGATCGAGAGCGGCTCCCACCGCCTCCGGCGTGGCGTCGCCGTGGACGATCCCGTCGGCGAGCGGGCCGGTGAGGAGCTCGGCCGCGCCCACCGAGCGTGTCGCCAGCACCGGCGATCCGCTCGCGAGCGCCTCCAGCACGACGTTGCCGAAGGCCTCCTGGAACGACGCCAGCGCGAGCAGGTCCGCCGCCGCGTAGAACCGCTCGACGTCGGTGCGCGCCCCCACGAGGTGCGCCCGCCCCTCCACGCCGAGCCGGGCGGCGAGCGCCCGGAAGCGCCCTTCCTCGCGATCGCGCCCGGCCACCACCAGGTGGTGGTCCGGTCGGGCCGCGATCGCCTGCAGGATCGGGCCGAGCCCCTTGCGGTCCCAGCCGATCCCCACGAACAGCACCGTCGGGGCGTCTCCCGGGATGCCGAGCTCGCCGCGCACCGCGGCGCGATCGCGCGCGCGGTTGCGGGGATGGAAGCGTTCCAGGTCGACGCCGTTGGTGACCACCTCGATCCGCTCCCTGGGGAAGCCGTACACGCGGTGGATCTCGTCGCGCACCAGGCCCGAGAGCGACACCACCTTGAACGGCGCCTCGGTGGTGAAGAGGCGGCGCTCGACGTCGAGGATCATTCGATCGTAGAGCGACGGCCGCACCGGCTCGCCGCCGAGCCGGGCCACCACCTCCAGGTAGTCGAGGTGGGTGCCGCCTTCGCAGCGGTAGAGGTCCTGGCCGAGGGTGCGGCCGAAGCCGACGACCACGTCGTATCCCTCGCTCGCCACCCGCCGCGCGCCCGCCAGCAAGCGCCGGTAGCGCATCAGCCGGCCGAGGCGCGAGTCCGGCAGATGGTGGGCGTGGAACCACGGCTCGGGCGGGCTGCGGTAGCGCGCGCAGTGGACGTGGACCTCGTGGCCGAGGGAGGCGAGCGACTTGCCGACCTGGATCAAGTCGAGCTCGCTGCCGCCGACGTGCGCGAAGACGCGGTGGACGAGCGCGACGCGGAGCCCAGCCGCGCGGCTCGCGGCGGCGCGCATCGGCGCGCGCCGCGCCGCGGCGGCGAGCCGCCGCCCAGCACCGCGAGCACCTCGCGCTCGCGGGCACGCATCCGCTCGCGCTCGCGCGCCGGTCCGACGTGGTCGTAGCCCAGCAGGTGGAGCACCGCGTGGACCAGCGCGTGGTCACGCTCGCGCGCCGGGTCGCGTCCGGCGTTGCGCGCCTGGCGCAGGATGGTGGAGGGCGCGAGCACCACGTCGCCGAGCATGAGCGAGCCGGGCTGGCCCGAGTCGTCCTGCGGGAACGACAGCACGTTGGTGGTGCGATCGCGACCGAGGTGGTCGCGGTTCAGCTCGCGCATCGCGGCGTCGTCGACCACCAGCACCGAGAGCTCGCCGGGCGGCGAGCCGACCGCCTCCAGCACGCGCTCCAGGAACGCGCGCAGCTCGCGGACGTCCACCTCGCTCTCGGTGGCCTGGTTCGTGACCAGCACGCGCCCGCGGCGCCGGCTCACGAGCGCCTCGGAGCCCCGTGGGAGGCGGGGCGGACGGCGAGCGCGGGCGCCTCGCCGTGGCGCGCGGCGGCGTGGGCGCGGTGGCGGTCGTAGGCGTCGACGATGTGCCGCACCAGCCGGTGGCGGACCACGTCCTCGGGGCCGAAGAACGAGAACGACACCCCCGGCACGCCGTCGAGCACCTCGAGGGCCTCGAGCAGGCCCGAGCGCGTCGCCGCCGGCAGGTCGATCTGGGTCACGTCGCCCGTCACCACCGCCTTCGAGCCGACGCCGAGGCGCGTGAGGAACATCTTCATCTGCTCGGCGGTGGTGTTCTGCGCCTCGTCCAGGATGACGAAGGCGTCCGAGAGCGTGCGGCCGCGCATGAACGCGAGCGGCGCCACCTCGATCACGCCGCGCTGGGCGAGCTTGGTGGCATGCTCGAAGTCCATCATGTCGTGGAGCGCGTC
>CAYMQR010000156.1:0-9812 GCA_964392195.1 uncultured bacterium
CTGAACCCGAGCAGCTCCTCGCCGGCGCGGTTGAAGCGCACGAAGCGTAGCTCGCTCGCGTCCTTCACGAAGATCATGTTGGGGATGTTCTCGACCACCGAGCGCAGGAACGCCGAGTCGCGCCACACCTGCTCCTCGGCGACCTTGCGCTCGGTGATGTCCTTGACGATGCGGTAGTGGCCGGCGGCCTCGCCGCCGCGATCCCACACCGGGATCAAAGTGAGCCCGAGGTGGGCGATCGAGCCGTCGGCGCGCCGCGCGCGCACCTCGGCCTCCGCCCACCCCGCGAGGAACATGCTCTCGGCCGCCTCGGTCACGAGCGCGACGTCCGCGTCGACGATGCCGAAGTCGGCCGCGCGCCCCTCGAGCTCCTCGGCACGCTGGCCGAGCATGCGCGCATAGGTCTCGTTGACGTCGAGCATGCTGCCATCGAGCCCGACCCGGACCACGCCCTCCACGGCCGCCTCGAGGACGGCGGTGAGCGTCTTGCGCTCGTGCTCGGCGCGCGCCCGGTCTCCCCGCACCACGGCCTGCCGCTCGGCGATGGTCAGCCGCACCCGGAAGTCGCGGCTCAGCACCGGCTTCGAGATGAAGTCGTCGGCGCCCGCGTCGAGCGCGCGCGAGACGTCCTCGGGCCCACCGCGCCCCGTGAGCACCACCAACACGGTGTGGCTCCCGCGCGGATGGGAGCGGATGCGCCGGCAGATGTCGAGGCCGTCGCAGTCGGGGAGGTTGAGGTCGAGGACGACCAGCTCGTGGAACGAGTCGAGGTAGGCGCTGAACGCGGGCTCGCCGGCGGCGTGCGACTCGACCTCGTGGCCGCGCTCGGCGATCAGCTCGGCGATCAACCGCCGGACGTCATCGTGATCTTCGACGAGGAGGCACTTCATCCCGGGATCCGCGGCCGGCCGACGCGAGGCTCCCGTCCGCCTGCCCCTACGAGCGGTCGATTACCACGGCCGGCCTCCCCCCGCAACGGCGGCGACGGGCCGTCGCGCCGCGAAGCTCACGCACCGGGATGGGGAGCGCCGAGCCAGCTCGCGTAGCGCGCCGAATGCTCGGGGCTCGGGCCGGCGCCGCTCTCGATCCACCAGGTGTCGGCGGGCCGCGCGCCGAGCACGACCTCGACGGTCTCGAGCCGATCGCGGCGGAACACCGTGAGCCGCACGGTCCCGCCCACCCCGGCGTCGGCGAGGCGCGCGTCGAGGGTGCGGACGTCGCTGACGCGGTAGCCGGAAGCGGCGACGATCTCGTCGCCCGCGTAGAGCCCGTGGCGCTCCGCGGGCCCGCCGTTGGCGACGAACGCCACCGTCACGCGCCCACCCTCCTCGCGGAAGCTCGCGCCGAGGTTCGGGCGCGCCGGATGCTCGGCCTCCCCCGCGCTCGGCGCTGCTGGCGGCCGGCCGCCCCGATCGTCGGTCCCCTCGCGGGGGCGCGCCGCCGCGAGCAGGCCCACCGCCGCGAGGTGCCGCGCCGCGTCGACCTCGGCGGTCGAGCGCACGTAGGCATCGAGCAGGTCCTCGACGTCCACTCCGGCGTGGCGCCGGACCAGATCGCCGAAACCACCTTCGGGGATCGTGGCGCCGCTCGCGGCGTCGGCGGCGAGCCCACGCATGACCGTGTCGAGGGAGCTTCGATCGCGGCTGCGTGCGCGGATCTCGAGGTCGAGCATCGCCGCGACCACGTGTCCCTTGAGGTAGTAGGAGACGCTCGTGTTGGGCGTGTCCTCGTCCGCGCGGTAGAGCCGGATCCACGCGTCGCGGCTCACCTCCTCGAGGGTGTGCACCGCGCGCCCGGGCGTGCGCGCGAGCTGGGTCAGGCTCTCGCCGAGCATCTCGAGGTAGCGCTCCGCGCTCAGCAGCCCGGCGCGCCGGCACACCAGCGGCGCGTAGTAGTCCGTGATGCCCTCCATCACCCACAGCAGATCGGTGACGTTCTCGCGCGTGTAGTCGTAGGGCGCGAAGCGGGTCGGGCGAATCCGCTTCACGTTCCAGACGTGGAACAGCTCGTGGCTCGCCAGGTCGAGGAACTCCTCGTACGCGCGCCGCGGACGGAACCCGAACCGCGGATAGTTGAGGACGCACGAGTCACGGTGCTCGAGCCCGCCGCCGCGCCGCTCGGAGAGATGCACGATGAAGAGGTAGCGCCTGTACGGCAGCCCGCCCATCACGTCACGCGCCGCCGCGACCATGGTGCGCAGGTCGTCGGTGGTGGCGGCGAGGTCGAGGTTGCCGTCGCCCCACACCGCCACCTCGTGGGGGATGCCGTCCACCTCGAACGCCGAGAGCCGGTGCGTCCCCGCCTCCACCGGACAGTCGACGAGGTGGTCGTAGTCGTCGGCGCGCCACTCGCGGCCGCCCGCGTCGCCCCGGTCGAGCGTGCACGACACCGTCCATCCAGGCGGCGCGTCGACCCTCAGGCGGGCCTTGCGGTGGCGCGTCTCGTCGGCGTAAACGAACACGGTCACGCCGTTCAGGAACGCGTGGGTCGCGTCGAGGTGGCTGGTGCGGACCGAGAGCTCGTGGGCGAACACCTGGTACCGCACCCGCACGCCGTCGCTCGCCCCCGAGACCGCCCACGAGGCCTTGTCCACCTTCCTCGCTGCGAGCACGGCGCCGGTGGCCGAGAACGCTTGGAAGCCCCGGACCTGGCGCGCAAACTCGCGGACCAGGTACGAACCGGGGTTCCACACCGGCATGCGCAGGGTGAGCACCTCGGGCAGCGGCCCGGGAAACCAGACCTCGACGTGAAAGAGGTGCGCGTGGGGCTCGGGCCACGAGATCCGGTATTCGACGGCGTGCTCGTCCATGGCGGCGAGTCTACGGGACGGCGGGTCGAGTGGCTGCCGCTCGTGGCGCTCGCCGTGGTGGCGATCGCGAGCGCGTGCGGCTCCGGCTCCGACCCGGCTCCCCCGGCCACCGTCACGCTGCCCGATTACCCGTACGCCGCGAACACCTCGATCGTCGTCGACGAGGTGGCGCTGGCCGCGGAAGGCGGCCGCTTCTGCCGCCAGACCCGAGGACGCGGCACCGCGGTCGACTTCTACCTCGGCAACCTGGCGCTCGGGTCCGTGGACCGGATCTGCGACGCGGCCGAGCTCGGCGCCGCCGAGGTGCTGCTCGGCAACCTCTACGTGTCGGGCTACTTCGGCGGGATCTGGCTGCGCGACTCGCTCGCCGACCGCTCGAGCGTCGGCGCCGCTCGCACCATGCAGGCGGTCGTGGGCATGGACCTCGGCGAGACGGTGTTCTCGTCGCTCGCGAGGCTCGCCGCGCAGCAGCTCGACCGCGCCCGCAGCGCTCCCGACGGCGAGCTGATCGACGCCGCCCACGCGAGCCTGCCGCTCCTGCTCACGCTCTACGGCTACAACCTGGGCTACATCCAGGTCGCCGTGGAGAACCCGCCCGCGGGCAGCCCCACGACGACGAGCCCGATCTCGTGCGACGGGTTCCTCGCGTGCTCGGGCACCGCCGTGGACCTCGCCACGCTCGACGAGTACGCCCCCGCGCTGCGCAAGATCGCCGCGCCGCCCAGCGACGCGTGGCGCGAGGTCGCGGACACCGTCGCCCGCTCCGGCGAGGGCTCGGTCGCCGCGGGCCGCGGCGTGTGGGAGGGGATCCTCGGCGGCAGCTCGATCGTCGGCGCGGCCTACCAGCCGCTCCTCGACCTGAGCGCCGGCTACCTGCTGGTGTCGGAGGCGGCGGTGCTCGCGAACGCGGTCGCGTTCGCCGAGTCGGACGCCTCCGCCGCGCGCTGCGGCGCGCTGATCCAGACCGGCCTCGTGATCTGGTCGGGCAGCTACTTCGAGGGTCTCGCCTCACCCGCGCCGCCCGGCACCTTCCCCACCCTCGGGTGCCCGGGCTGACGCCGAGGCCCGCCACGCTCCAGCGCCGCCCACGACCGCTCGCCGCTCGCGCCACGCGCGCGATGCGCGCGCTCGTGGTCGGCGTGCTCGTCGCGGCGAGCGCCGCGTGCAGCGGCTCCGGCGCCCCGTCCTCGAGCGCCGACGAGGCCGCGCTGCGCGCCGCGCTGGGGATCCCGGCGGCGGCGAGCCAGGTCGTGGTGATCAGCCAGTCCTCCCACCTCGACCTCAACTTCCTCGACACCTTCGACGGCTACTGGGAGAAGGCGGTCCGCGACGTGCTGCGCACGTCCTTCGGGATCCTCGACGAGCAGCCCGGCTACCGCTACTCGGTCGCCGAGGTCGCGTGGCTGCGGCGCTACTGGGACGAGCACCCCGAGTCCCGCGACACGCTTCGCCGGCTCGCCCGGAGCGGCGCGCTGCACGTCGTGGGCGGCGGGCTCTCGAGCCCCGACTCGCTGCTCCCCGGCGACGAGTCGCTGATCCGCGACTTCCTGCTCGGCATCCGCTGGACCGAGGAGCACCTCGGCGTCAGGCCGTCCGCCGCGTGGGTGCCCGACAGCTTCGGGCACGCGCCGTCGCTGCCGAGCTTCCTCGAGCACTTCCACCTCGGCGCGGTCGGCCTCGCGCGCGTCGACGGCGTGGAGGTGTTCGCCGAGCGCGCCGCCGGCCGGCCCGGCGACATCGACCCGTTCCCCGGCTCCACCGCGGCGACCCTCGCCGTCGAGGGCAGCGCCGACTGGGTTTGGCGCGCACCCGACGGCGCCGAGGCGCTCGCGCACTGGATGCCGTTCGGCTACATGCAGGGCGACGACCTCGACTTCTCGTTCCCGTGGTTCGGCGTCGCCGGCTTCGGCGTCGACTGGAACCGCGCGCCCTTCATCGACCCGAGCGTCGTTACCGAGCACCTCGCGAGCCACGTCGCGCGCCTGAGCGCGCTGAGCCGCACGCCCTACCTCTTCCTGCCGGTCGGCATCGACTTCTCGTGGCCGAAGCGCGACCTGCTCCGCTACGTGCGGCGCTGGAACGACGAGCGCTACGGCGCGATCGGCGTGTGGGCGGTGGCCGCCACCTTCGACGACTACGTGGCGCTGGTGCGAACCCACGAGCGCGACCTGCCACGACTCGAGGCCGACGTCAGCCCGTATTTCATGGGCTTCTACGCCACCCACCCCGACCTCAAGGGCACGCTGCGGCGCGCCAGCGAGGCGCTCGTCGCCGCGGAGATCGCCGGGGTGATCGCGTCGACGGTCGGCGCGCCCTACCCGAGCGACGACCTCGACCACGGCTGGGACCGCTCGGCGTACATGAACCACCACGACGCCATCACCGGGACGAGCACCCAGGAGGCCCTCGCGACCGATCTGCGGCCGTGGGCGAGCGACGCGCTCGAATCCGGCCAGCGCGCTCTCGCGACCTCGCTCGGCGCCGTGGCCGGCGCCGTCGACACCGCCTCGCTCGCGGCCGACACGGCGATCGTCGTGCTCAACCCGAGCGGTCACGTCCGGAGCGATCTCGTCGAGCTGGACCTCACCCTCGCGGCGCCGGCGTCCGCCGTCGACGTCGTCGACGGCGCGGGACGGGTGGCGCCGTCGCAGTGGCTCACGGCAGAGCGCGATCCGCAGGGAGACCTCCGCGGCGGACGGCTGCTCTTCCTCGCCCGCGACGTACCGGCCGCGGGCGTCGCGACGTTCGTGGTCCACGGCGTGGCCGCGCCGGCGCCGGCCACCGACGCGCCCGCGCCGACGCTCATCCTGAGCCGCGGCGGGCGCACCGTCACCGAGCTCGCCGACGCCGACACGATCGTCCTCGCCAACGCGGCGCTGTCGCTCACGCTCGCGAAGTCGGCCGGGTGGTGCGCCACCCGTCTGCGGACCGCCGCCGGCCTCGAGCTCCTCTCCGGCCCGTCGCTCGACGTGGTGGGCTTCTTCGACGCCGGCGGCGCCTACCGCATCGGCTCGGAGGTGGGCCGCGACTTCGCCGAGCGCACCAGCGTGTGCAGCGGCAAGGTCCCCACCTCGGTGGTCCTCCGCGAACGGGGACCCGCGCGCGTGAGCGTCGCGTTCGCCACCCCGAACGACGCCGCGGTCGAGCGCGTCGTGAGCGTGGCGAGCGGCGCCGATCGGGTCGACCTCGCGATCACCGCCACGCCGCCCTTCGCGTCGACGCTGGTGGTGCGTCTCCGGACCCCGTTCGGCGGCTCGACGCTCACGACGCGGATCCCGTTCACCGAGGCCGCGCGCGCGCGGCACAAGCTCTTCGAGCCGACCTTCTGGCCCGCGACCGGCTGGACCGACCTCGGCCACGACGACGCGCCGGACGGCGTGTGGATCGCGAACGAGGGCACCACCGGCGTCAGCGCCGCCGACGACGGCACGCTCGACGTGATGTTGACCCGCGACACCTACTGGGACGCCCTCGGCCCGCCGAACCACGAGGACCAGCCGTACACGCTGCGGCTCAGCGTCGGCTCGCGGACCGGCGCGAGCTGGCGTGACGCGAACGTCGCGGCGAAGGGGATCGACGCCTACCGGCCGCTGATCGCGGCGGCCACCGGCAGCCACCCGGGCTCGCTCCCCACGAGCGGCTCGTGGCTCGCGATCGACGAGCCCGAGGTGACGCTGTCGGCGCTCAAGGCGGCCCAGGACGGCTCGGCCGACCGGGTGCTGCGCCTGGTGCGCCATGGGCGCGAGCCCGTGGTGGCGCACGTCAGCTCGGCGCTCGCCGGGTACGCGGTGTGGAAGGCCGACGGGCTCGAGGTGCCGTCGGAGGCGATCGCGCCCGACGCGCGGAGCTTCGCGATCGAGCTCGACCGCAGCATCACCACGCTGCGGCTCGTCGCCGCGGCGCCGTGACCGCGCGACGCTCGCTCAGTTGAGCGTGATGCGGCTCGACCGGAAGGCACCCGACTCGTATTGCCACAGCGTGACCGTGGGCGGACGGTCGGATCCCGACGTGGGCGTGAAGTCGGCGAGGAACACCTGACACGCCGTGTCCGACGACGGCGCCACCGGGCCGGTGCCCGCGCTCACGTAGCCGGGCTGGGCGCGGTTGCGGGGGTTCTTGGTTCCGGCCGCGTCCTGCATCTGCACCACCTCGGCGATGCTCTTCGCCGCCGCCTGGGTATCGCCGAGCGACTCGTACTTCGAGAGCCGGTTCGAGAGCTCGCCGTCCATCGCGTGGAACGCCGCCAGGCACGCGTTGGTCATGGCCTTCTCGCGGCTGCCGAGGATCTTGGGCGCCACCAGCACCGCGAGGATCGACATGATCGCCAGCGCCACCAATAGCTCGACGAGGGTGAAGCCGCGTGCCCCGCGACCCGGGCGAGCTGCCGACGGTTGCTTCGCGATCATCCCCATCCCCTTCCCCGATATCGATATAAATGCTTGGGATCGTTCGATAAAACTGGTAGGATCTTAAACTGTGGCGATGGCGTGGTCAACGCGAACCCGATCCGACCCATGACGAGCTCCCGAGGCCCGGCCCCCGAAGCCCATCGCGATCCTCGCGCACAGCGCGAGGACATGACGCGGCTGATCCGCGAGGAAGCAGAGCGCCGCCGCAGCTCCGACGAGGCGAGCCAAGCCGGCGAGCGCAAGTCGCGGATCCCGTACCGGCTGCTCGCGATCCTGGTGCTGGCCACGGTGACGATCGTCGCCGGCACCCGCAGCGTCACCGAGGTGATGGTGTTCCTGAAGCATCCGGGCGAGACGCCGGTGCGCGACGTCACGTTGGTCGAGGTGGACCGGCTGGTGCCGGCGACGAGCGTGACGGCCGACGGGAAGACGCTGGTCGTGTCCGTCGGCGCTGGCTGGGACATGCTCGACCACGACGAGCGGTCGCGCCGCTTCACCTCGCTCTGCGGCGTGCTGGCGAACCGCTTCTACCACGGCGCCCGCCTGGTCACGCCGGCCGGCCGCGTGATCGGCAGCTGGGCCGACGGGCTGATCCGGGTCGAGTGAGCGGCGAAGGCTCACGCCCCGGCGCCGACGGCGTACGCCCCCGGCGTGGCCGACGCGCGCCGGAGCACGTTCGCCCCGCCGTCCGCGCCGATCCCGACGCGGCTCGCCACCGCCCCACTCCCCGGCGCGCGCGTCCATGACCCCACCCGCCAAGCCACCGGCCCCGAAGCTCACCGCGTACCAGAAGCGGCTCTTCGTCTTCCTCGGCGTCGCGACCTTCTTCGAGGGCTACGACTTCATCGCCATCAGCCAGATCCTGCCCAACCTGCGCGCCTCCATGGAGCTCTCGAAGAGCGCGGGGGCCACGCTCGTCGCCGTGATCAACGCGGGGACGATCCTGTCGTACGCGCTCGTCCGGCAGTCCGATCGGTGGGGACGGCGCCGCGTGCTCACGCTCACCATCGCCGGCTACACGATCTCGAGCTTCGCCTCCGGGCTCGCGACCGGCCCGGTGAGCTTCGCGATCGCCCAGTTCACGGCGCGGGTGTTCCTGATCGCCGAGTGGGCGGTGAGCATGGTGTACGCGGCCGAGGAATTCCCCGCCGCCAAGCGCGGGCTGGTGATCGGCGTGATCCAGGCGATGTCGAGCCTGGGCTCGGTGGTGTGCGCGGGGCTGGTGCCGGTGCTGCTCGACACTCCGCTGGGGTGGCGGAGCGTCTATTTCGTGGGCACGATCCCGCTGGTGCTGCTGGCGTTCTCGCGCCGCAACCTGCGCGAGAGCTCGCGCTTCGCGGAGGTGGTCGCCGCGCATCCGGCGGAGCGTCGCCCGCTGCTCGAGATCCTGCGCGGACCGTATCGCCGGCGCGTCTTCGAGATGGCGCTCATCTGGGGGCTCACCTACGTGTGCACCCAGAGCGCGGTGACGTTCTGGAAGGAGTTCGCGCTCGCCGAGCGGCACTTCACCGACGCCCAGGTGGGTGCGAGCATCACCATCGCCGCGCTCGCGGCGATGCCGCTCGCGTTCGCCTCCGGCAAGCTCATCGACGTGCTCGGCAGGCGCGGCGGCGGCGCGATCATCTTCGTGGTCACGTCGGTGGGCGTGTTCCTCACCTATACCCTTCCCGATCGCGCGAGCCTGACCGCGGCGCTGGTGATGACGATCTTCGGCGCGAGCGCGGTGCTGCCGGTGCTCAACGCCTACACCGCCGAGCTCTTCCCGACCGAGCTGCGCGGCGACGCGTTCGCGTGGAGCAACAACCTCCTCGGCCGCATCGGCTACGTGCTCGGCCCGCTCGCCGTCGGTCAGGCCGCCGAACACGTCGGCTGGGGCCACGCCGCCGCCGCGACCGCCGTGTTCCCGCTGCTCGCGCTCGGCTTCATCCTGTGGCTCCTGCCCGAGACCTCGGGCCGTGAGCTCGAAGAGACGGCCGGGCTGTAGCCGGCATCCGCAGCACGAGCGCGGCTTCTCGTGCCGCGCTGCGCCATCCCTGCTACTCTCCGCGGCTCACCCCCGCCTGCGATTTCCAGGACGTGACCCGCGGCGCCTCGCCGCGCGCGCTCGTCCATCGCCCCGAGGTCCGCTCACCATGCCGCCGCAATTCATCTTCACCACCCGAGGGCTCGGGAAGGTCGTCCCGCCCAAGCGCGAGATCCTCAAGGACATCTCGCTGTCGTTCTACGGCGACGCCAAGATCGGCGTCCTCGGCCACAACGGCTCGGGAAAGTCGACGCTGCTCAAGATCATGGCGGGCGTCGAGAAGGACTTCGTCGGCGAGGCGCGGCCCGCGGACGGCATCAAGATCGGCTACCTGGCCCAGGAGCCCGCGCTCGATCCCTCCAAGGATGTGCGCGGCAACGTCGAGGAAGCCGTCGCCGCGCAGCGCGCGATCCTCGACCGCTTCGACGCGGTGAACGAGAAGTTCGGCGAGGTCACCTCCGACGAGGAGATGTCGGCGCTGGTCGACGAGCAGGCCCGCCTCCAGGACCAGATCGACGCCGGGAACCTGTGGGAGCTCGATCGCACCCTCGACATCGCGATGGACGCCCTC
>CAYMQR010000157.1:0-9803 GCA_964392195.1 uncultured bacterium
CTCCAGGTCGCGGGCCCAGCGGATGTTCGCCGCCTCGTCGAAGCGCGCCTTCAGCTCGACCATCGCGGTCACGCTCTTACCCGACTCGGCCGCCTCGATCAGCGCCTTCACCACCGGCGAGTCGTCCGAGGTCCGGTAGAGGGTCTGCTTGATCGCGACGACGTTCGGATCGCGGGCCGCCTGCCGGAGGAACTGGACCACCACATCGAAGCTCTCGTACGGGTGGTGGACCACCAGGTCCTTGGCGCGGATGGCGGCGAAGCAGTCGCCGCCGAAATCGCGGATGCGCTCCGGAAAGCGAGCGTTCATGGGCTCGAAGAGGAGGTCCGTGCGGTCCGGCACGATGACCTCGCGCAGATCGACGAGGCCGAGCAGGCCGTCGATCTCGAACACGTCGGTCGGCGCCACCTCCAGCTCGTCGACCAGGAAGGCGCGCAGCGAGTCCGGCATCCCCTTGTTCACGGTGAGGCGGATCACCTCGCCCCGGCGCCGCGCCTTCACCGCGCTCTCGTAGAGCCGCACGAGGTCTTCGGCCTCCTCCTCGACCTCGATGTCGCTGTCGCGAAGGATCCGGAACACCCCCTCGCCTCGCACCTGGAAGCCCGGGAAGAGCTGATCGAGGCTCATGGAGACCAGGTCCTCGAGGAGCACGAAGCGGATCTCCGCTCCCGGCAACCGCACGAACCGACCGATGTGACTGGGTAGCGGCACCAGCGCGTGCAGCGTCTTCGAGTCCTCGGGCCGCAGCAGCGTGAGCGCCAGCGAGAACCCGAGATTGGGAAGGAACGGGAACGGATGAGCCGGGTCGATCGCCAGCGGCGTCAGCACCGGGAAGACGTGATCGCGGAAGTAGCCGGCGAGCCACTGCTGCTCGGCGCGGGTCAGCTCGGTCGCGTCGAGCACCGCGATCCCGGCGCTCCGCAGCTCCTGACGCAGCGCCCTCCAGCGCAGTTGCTGGTTACGGATGAGCTCGGTGGCGCGCGCGTGGATCGCCACGAGCTGCCGGGTCGGGAGCAACCCGTCGACGCTCGGCTGCGTGACCTCCGCCTGGACCTGGCCCTTCAGGCCAGCCACGCGAACCATGTAGAACTCGTCGAGGTTGCTCGCGGAGATGGAGACGAAGCGTACCCGCTCGAGGAGCGGGTGCGACGGGTTCGACGCCTCCTCGAGCACGCGCTCGTTGAAGGAGAGCCACGAGAGCTCGCGATTGATGTAGCGAGCCGCCGCGGCCGCGATCTCGGCCTCGGACGGCGGTGGCGCCACGGCCTTGACGGCACGCGACCCGCTGGCACGAGCTCGGGTAGCCATGATTCCCCGACCTTTCGGCCCGACGCGATCGTCGCCGGGCATGACGTGCGGGAAGATTCGACGGTCCGAGTATGACACGAGCCCGGACGATCGTCGCGCCGGACCCGACGCCGGCAACCGCACGCAAATCGTGGAAATCATGGCGATTACATGACGTTTCCGTGACCTCTCGTGGCCCTCACGGCAGGCCGAGCAGCGCGCCCAGCCGAGCCTTCAGATCGACCGCCAGACGCGCCTCCACCCGGGCGCGTCCCGCGCTGACCAAGCGCTCGCGCAGCGCGCCATCCTCCAGGACCGAGAGGACCGCCTCGGCCCACGCGGCCGGGTCGTCGCCGCGGATCAGGAGCCCCGCGGGCCCCACGGTCTCGGGGATCGCCGTGGCGTCGCGAGCCACGACGGGGACTCCGTGGTGCATCGCCTCGAGCAACGGCAGGCCGCAGCCTTCGTGCTCGCTCGCCGAGATCAGCAGCGCCGCCGTCTCGAACAGTGCCGCCAGCTTGCGATCGCTGACGGACCCGTGAAACGTGATGCCCGGCGCCCCGAGCTCGCGGGCCAGGAGGCGCAGCGCGAGGCCATAACCCTCCGTCCCGGCATCGCTGCCGACGAGGTCCAGGCGCGCCGTCGGGATCCGGCGCACGACCAGCGCGTGAGCGGCCAGCACGATCTCGACCCGCTTGTTCGGAGCGAGGCGCCCGAGGCACAAGATCCGCGCCCCACCGGCCGCGCGCAGCCGCCGGACCACCGCCTTCCCGGGGCGTGCCGCCAGCCGGGAGCGGCTCGGAGAGATCGGCAAGACACCGACGTCACCGAACCCGGCACTGCGCGCCTCGGCGGCGTCGAACTCGCTGACACCCAGCGCAACGCCGGCAACCCGGGGCAACTCGAAGAGCTCGTCCACGCCCCTGCGCGTCGCCGCTTCCAGGTCCGGCGCCCAGTTCGCGAAGTAACTCGGCGGGGTCACCGAGTGGTGAACGACGATGCGCCGTCCGGGGAAACGCGCAACCCAGTCGAACAGCCCCGCTCCGATCGAGTGGTGGTAGAGCAGAACGTCGTCCAGACCCGCGATCTGGTCCGGAGCGGTGGTGCTGGCCACCTGCGCCTCGTCGCTGCATGCGGGATGGACGCGAGCCGCGACGAGCCTGGACTCCACGCCGAGCGCACGCCCGTGGGCTGCGAGCTCACGGGCGAAGTCGGAGACCGCGTCGGTGGGGTTGATCGACGCGAGCAGCTGGACGAGGCGTCGGGAACCCATCCGGGCGTCACCTCTCCGCCGTGACTCGCCGGCTCGCGGTCGTGACGGCCGCCCCCCTCTCGCTCGGTGGCGACTCGAGGAGCGCCTGCGCGACCCGGATCAGCGACACGTTGAACTCCGCCTGGCGCTCCAGGGCGGGCCCGGTCCGGCTCCAGACCAGCCTTCGCAGCATCGCCTTGATCGGCTGCGCGATCCATCGTCGCCAGCGATGGGGAGATTCGAGCGGTGGCCGGGCGTCCGCGGCGCTCGATGCGACGAGCGCGGCGAGCCGCGCACGCGCGTCGTGCCCCAGGCGGCCCTCGCCCGGCAGGCCGAAGGCCCGCAGCCTCGCCGACACGCGAGCCACGTCGCTCGGGTCGATGCGGTCCGCTCTCGTCACCGACACCTCACCGCGAGTCGCCGCCGAGGAGGGTGCGGAGGTGGCCGGCCAGGCAGTCCCGGAAGGCTCCGGTCGAGAACGAGCCGACGCGCTCGCGTTCGCGCGTGATCACTGCCTGCCGCAGCTCTCGATCGCGGTGGAGCATCGTCACCGCGGCGGCCGCGAGGTCGCAACGGCGCTCGGCCAGCAGGACGCCCGCGCCCCCCAGCGTCTCGGCGATTCCACCGGCGTCGAACGCCACCACCGGGAGGCCGAAGTGCATCGCCTCGACCAGGGGTACGCAGAATCCCTCGTGAGCGCTCGCGCACACGTACGCCGACGCCGAGCGATAGCAGGCGGCGAGCGCTGGCGCGGGGATCTGGCCGAGCAGCAACACGCCGGGGATGCCGAGATCCTGCGCCATGTCGACCAGCGCCATCGAATAGGTCTCGGTGTCGCGGTCCGTTCCGACGAGCCACAGCTCGGCCCGCGGCTCCCACGCCTGGACGTGGGCCAGGATCCGGATCAGATCGTCGAACCGCTTGTTCGGCGCGAGCCGCCCCACGTGGAGCAGCACCGGCCCTGCGGCGGCGGCGCGCGCGATCCACGATGCGTCCGGCTCGACGCCGGCGAGATCGCTCGGGACCGGTATCGGCAGGACTCCCGTGCGGTCGAACCCGAGCTCGACCAGCTCGGCGCGGTTGAACTCGCTCACCCCGAGGGCGAGATCGACCCGGCCGACGAGGGCACGCAGCTCCTCCCGTCCGGCCCGCAGTGCGGCCGCCACCCGGCCGTTGATGCCGTCGAAGAACTCGGGCGGAGTGACGTTGTGGTAGACGATCGCCTTCCGGCACGGGGCGGATGCGAAGGTCGCCGCGATCCGCGAGCCGATCGAGAAGTGGAACAACAGAGCGTCGACGCGTGCGGGGTCGAACGTCGTGAACGACGACGCGCGATGCGCGAGGTCGGGATGCGCGTTCTCGCAATAGATCCCGGCCGACAGGCCGAGGGCCGCGAGCGCGTCGTCGATCATGAGGACGTGGTGCGTGATCGCATCGGCGATGGAGACGTTCAGCACCATCTGCGCGACGCGCGGATGGCGAGCCGGGGACGACGACACGGACGGGGGCGCCACGTTCACGCTCACGTTGCCAGCCGCTCGAGCGCGTGGCCGAAGCGAGACACCACGGCGTCCCACGAGTACTCGCGCTCGACGTAGCACCGCCCGCCGAGCCCCATTCGCCGGGCGGTCTCCGGGTTGTCGAGCAGGAACGCGATGCACTCCCCGAGCTCCGCCCCGTTCTCGAACCAGAGGCCCCCGCCCGCCTCGGCCGCGTGGTGACGGGTGACGGCGCAGCGCGCGTGCACGAGAACCGGACGCTGCTGCAGCCACGCCTCCATCACCACGATCGAGAAGCTCTCGTTCACCGACGGCTGCACCACGGCGATCGCGCCGGCGATCGCGTCCCGCTTCTCCTCCTCGGTCAGGAAGGCGAGGTCCACGATCGAGCCGCGCGCGCTCTCCGGGACGTCGAGCTCACCGCCTCCCGCGAAGACGAGCTTGAGGTCCTCCCGCCGCCTGCACGCCGTGCTCGCGAACTGCCGCGCGAGCCAGTTGGTGTTCTTCCCGTCTTCCTTGCGCCCGAAGTAGAGGACGTACGGTCCACGGATGCCGTGCTTGGCGCGGAAGCGCTCGCCCGATCCGATCGTCCCCTCCAGGTCGAAGCCCATCCCGACGACGCTCTCGCGGGAGCCATCGAGGTCGTAGAGGCGCCGCGCCAGCTCGCCCTCGGGAGCGCTGTTGAAGAGGATGCCGCGCACGCTCTCGAAGAGGTTCCGCACGATCCGGAGGTACGCATACGGCTCGTCGTGCAGGCACGGGATCAGGACGCTCCTCTCCGGCGCGATCGCCGAGCCGGTGAGCGTCACGCCGAACAGGTACGGGAGGAACACCAGCGCATCCATCTCGTGTGCGTGCCGCGAGACGTGCTCGAGCAGACGGTCCGAGTTGACGCTGTTGGCCAGCCACACCAGCTCCTCGTCCAGCGAGAGCCCGAGCTGGTGATGGATCCGATGCTGGAGGTGGACGAAGAGCTCGAGGTTCCGTGGATTGGTGCGGAAGCGCCGGACGGTGAGCCCGCCGACCTTCGAGGCTCCCTCGGGGAAATGGTCGGCCCACGAGTGGTGATCGAGGGCGCACGTGGTCCACACCTCGGTCTCGTACAGCGCGGCGGGCAGGTGGCGGATCACCTCCAGGGCGAGCGTCTCCGCGCCGCCGACCAACCCCTCGGCGAAGCGAGGAATGACGAACGCGAGCTTCACGAGCGCGCGTCCTCGAGCTCGCGGACCCGCCGCCGCAAGCGTCCGACCTCGGCGAGCAGGAAGCGAACGAGCGCCAGGGCCGCGTGGTTGAACCTGGCCTGCCGCTCGAGCGTGGGCTCGAGCTCGAACGCCAGCGCGCGCCGCACCAGCCGCTTCACCCGCACGATCACGGGTCCGACGACGCGTCGATGCGAGGCGATCGGCGGCTGCTCCGCGACGTTCCAGAGTCGCAACATCCGTCGATACGCCTCGAACAGCGCCTCGTCCTCCGGCCCCTGCTCGAGCGGGATCCGGAGACGATACGCGTCGACCGCCGCGAGCCGCTCACTCGCCTCTCGCCCGGCCTCCAGGAACGACTCGACGCGAGCGGCCGCCTCGTCAGCGGCGAGCCCGACGGTGCCGATGGAGAACCGAGACTTCATGCCGGGATCCGTGGAGCGAGCGACGGCGCCGCGGCTGGCCGCGGCGGAAGCGTCGCGAGGAACTCCACCAGCCGCTCGGCGACCCGTGCTGGCGCGTGGCGCTCGAGGACGTGACGCCGCGCACGAGCACCCACGGCCCGCGCCAGCTCGGCGTTCCCGGCAAGCGTGAGCAGCGTCGCTGTCAGGTGCGGCTGTTCGCGGGCGCCGACGTCGATCGGCAGGAACGCGCCGCTCGGCACCTCGGCCATCGCACCCAGATCGCTCGCCAGCACCGCTCGCCCGCGGCCCATCGCCTTCAGCGCGGCCGCCGATGTCTCGCCCCGGTGTGGGTAGCGAAGCGCGACGATCGCGTCGCAGGCGTCCATCCAGGCTCGGTATCGATCCTCGTCGAGGCGGCCGGTGATCGTGATCGCGTCGGTATCGGGGGACGTTCCGACCCGCTCCGCAAGCCGTGCCCAGGGCGGGCTCTCGCCCACGAACACCAGCCGGGCGCGCGGGACACGACGGCGCAGCTCGCTGAACGCGGCGATCACCACCTCGGGACGTTTCATCGGCGTCTGGACGCCGAAGGATCCGACCCAGAACGCGTCCGGGTCGACACCGAGCTCCTCGCGTGCGACGCGCGGCTCGACGAGCGCGGCGCAGGCGGCGATCGCGAGGGGTAGCGACGTCGACGGACGCCCGTATCCGAGCGCGCGGACCCGACGCTCGGCGTGGGCGCTGAACGTGACCACCGCATCGGCGCGATCCAGCAGCCCACGGAGGCATCCGAACTGGTAGTAGAAGGCGTCGCTGCCGTAGCCGCGCGCCACCAGCGCAGCGACGCGGGCGCCGTCACGCCCGTGCGATCGCACGAGCTCGTCGTGATAGGCGTGCTCGTCTCCGCGGTCCAGCGTCGTCGCCATCACCAGGTGGTGCAGCACGAGATCGTGCAGCATGACGACGCCGCCGCGCGCCAGGACCTCCCGGTACGACTGCTCGTGGTGGAGGCTGTTCCCGAGCTGGTGGACCACGCGCGTGAACGGCGCGTCGCCGTCCACGACCTCGAAGAGCCGCCCATCCTCCACCGCGACCGAGGGAGCAGGCGATGGCGCGTCGTCGGGTGCGTCGACGAACGCCGTCACGTCGAGCTCCTCGGCCAGCGCCGGGAGCAGCTCGCCCGCGAAGTCCGCGATTCCGGTCGGCGCCGGCGGGAGCGGCGAGAAGAACGCGACCCGCGGCCGTCCACGCCCTGTCGTCGTGGCGAGCCAAGGGCGCCGTGGCGCGAGCGCGATCTCGCGATACGCCTCCACCGTCGCGCGCGCGACCGCATCCCAGGTGAACTTGGCGGCCTGCCGGGCCCCTCGCTCGCGGAGCTCGGCGCCGCGCTCCGGATGCTCGAGCACGCCGTCGATCGCCTCGCGCATGGCGCGCGGGTCCGACGGGTCCACCAGCTCGGCGGCATCGCCCGCGATCTCGGGCATCGACGAGACCGACGAGCAGATGACGGGGATGCCGCACTTCATCCCCTCGAGGACGGGCAGCCCGAAGCCCTCGTAGCGCGACGGGAAGACCAGCAGGTCGGCCAGGTTGTACAGGCGAACCTGGTCCTCGTCCGGAACGAACCCGGTCAGCACGAGCTCGTCCGCGAGGCCCGCGGCGTCACCCATCGCGCGGACCCGGCGGCGCTCCTCCTCGGTGAGGCGGCAGACCACCACGAGCTTGTGGGTCCGGCGCGCCCGGGACGCCGCGAACGCCTCGAACAGGCGCTCGAAGTTCTTCCGGAAATCGTATCCGCCCGTGTACAGCACGAAGCGCCGGCCCGTCCCCCACCGCTCGCGCACCACGCCGTCCGGGTCCGGGTCGGTCAGGACGCGGAAGCGATCGTCGACCGCGGCCCAGATGACGTGCACCCGCTCCGACGGGATGTCCAGCGAGCGGACCAGGTCCCGCTTGGTGCACTCGCTGATCGCGAGCAGCAGGTCGGCGCGCCGCAGGCCATCGAGGATCCGCTGGTACTCGTGGCGGAACCGAGGGCTGGCTCCGGACAGATACTCGCCCGGGAAGAGATGGGGGATGAGGTCGTAGACCGTCGCCGCGACGCGCACGTGGGGTACGGCCAGCGGCACCCAGACCTCCCACTCGAACGGCGAGGTCGAATGGTAGATGGTGCAGTCGCGCTCGAGCGCGCGCGCCGACACACCCGCCTCGACCGCCTTGCGGTGGTGCTCCTCCCGCTCCTCCACGTCCCGGGGGCGGTCGGGCTCGACGAGGCGCACGGGCTCACCCTGTCCGAGCGAGGCGACGAGCCGGTCGAGCCGGTCCCCCGTCGGCAGCCACCCGTTGACCAGCCCGTGTAGCTCGACGCCGGGTCGCGCGGCGAGCGCGCTCGCGTGGTTGCTCGTGTAGAACCCGATGCCGCGGGAGCGCGATGAACGCGTCTGGAGCGCCTGTAGGTCGAACAGCACGCGCATGTCGGGAAACCGAAGGATCTCGTCGAAGCGTGGCTCGCGGAGCGCGGCCGGGCGCGGCGAGGTCGGCTCAGGTGCTCGCGGGACCGCCCCGGGCCTCGAGGTCCTCGATGCGCCGCTCGAGGGCGAGCCGCTCCCGATCGAGCGCCGCGAACAGCAGATCCATCCGCTCCACCAGCGCCTTCTCGCCGCCCTCGATCCTCGACACCAGCTCGCGCCGCTCGCTGGCCACGCTCTCGATGCGCTCCGCCAGCCTGCGGTCGGTCGCGGCCAGCGCGTTGCTGGTGTCGTCCACGTTCTTGGCGAGCGTGTTGAGGAAGTTGGTGGTGTTGGAGAAGAACGCGGTGATCGACTGGAAGACGGGCAGGAACAGCCCCATCACCGCCTTCCGCACGGCCTTCTTGGCGGTGACGATCACCCGCCCCACGACCGCGCGGTGGGAGCGCAGCGGGAACATCGGCTCGAGCTGCCAGTGCTCGTTCAGGTAACGCAGATGGGGCGAGAAGATCGCCGGGCTCGGCAGGGCCTCCAGGCGCAGGCCACCGACGTCGTCGGAGAGGTTCGAGCGGGGCGCGTCCCAGCCCGGCACCTCCGGCTCGGGGTGGCGACGGCGGATCTCGTCGCGGATCCCGCGCACGATCCGCTCGACGTCGACCTTGCCGTCGACTCCTTCGCGTTCGTCGGCCATCCGTCTGACTCGGTCCGGGCGGGCGGCGGGCGCGCTCAGGCGCCGGGCGCGATGCGCGCCAGATCGATCGTGAGCGCGAGCGTCATCGAATCGCCGGGGTCACCGCTCTTGACGACGATCGGGATCCGGACCGCGGACGGCGACACGCGGGTCGGCTCGCCCCACGACACGATCTCGAGCGCCGCGCCCGCCGCGGCGCGCGGCGGCTCGGGCACGGCCACCGGAGGTGCGGGCGCGACCGCCGGCGCGGAAGCCGGCTTCTCCGCCCAGGTTCCCGCGCTCGGCGCCGGCTCGGGGGGAAGATCGTCGTCCACGTAGACGACCTCGTCGGCCCCTTCGAGCTCCGCCTCGTCCACCACCTCGACGTCGTCGAACGCCTCCTCCACGCGCGCCGGGGTGCTCCGCGCGACCGCGGCGGCCAGCCCATCGCCGGGACCCGCATCATGGCTCGGGACCGGCGGGACGTGCAGCGGCGGGAGTGGAGGTGGTTCGTGGATGTCGTCCAGCGTGGCCGGCTTGACGGCGGGCTTGGGCTCTCCGACCGGGACGTCCATCCGCGGCTTGGGTTGCGGCTTGGGTCCGGCGGGCTTGGCTGACTTCTTGGGACCCTCGTGGGTGTCGCGAAGGTCCTTCAGCACCAGCTTGCAGACCGCGGTCAACGTCTCGAGCACGCCTCGCTCGGAGATCGCGGCGGCCTCGAAGTGCGCCCACCCTTGCGGATTGAGCGCGGCGTCGAGCTCCTTGACCGAGAGCAGGTTCGGAAGGTCGCGCTTGTTGTACTGCAGGATGACCGGCAGCTCGCCGAGCTTCCGGCCCTGCTCCTCGAGGTTGGCCTCGAGGTTCTTGAGCGACTGGATGTTCGACTCCATCATGTCGCGCTGGCTGTCCGCGACGAACACGACGCCGTCCACGCCCTTGAGCACCAGCTTGCGGGTCGCGTTGTAGAAGACCTGGCCGGGCACCGTGTAGATGTGGAATCGCGTTTTGAAACCGCGGATCTCAC
>CAYMQR010000158.1:0-9769 GCA_964392195.1 uncultured bacterium
CGGCGCAACCCGTCCCCGACACACCCACCCCGGCCCGCTTACCGCCGGATTACGGTCTGCCAGGGCCGGTTGCGCGGATCAGCGGGAACCCGTACGATTTAGTGGATTTCCCCGCACCACTGCCCGCTCTCACCTCCACCAAGGGGAACGAACGCCCCGGGCTCCGGAATGACGACGCGTGTGCCTCGCCGTCGACGGTCGATTCGGTTTCGAGCGCTCGATCCAGCCGCGCGGACGGGCCGGTGACGAACGGTGATCCGTCGCCGGGCCGGGCCGAGGTCCGCGGCGGCATGGTGACGACGGAGCCCGCGTCGCGGGCCGAGCTCGTCCTGCGGGGATGGCTGAGCGTCTGCTTGCTCTTCGTCCTGCTGTCGGGGGTCATGACGTTCGTGACGGGAGCGAATGCGCCGGGGCTGCAGTTCCTCCTCTACGCCCACGTCGTCGTCGCCACCGTGACCACGCCGCTGTTGCTGGCGTACGTCGCGGTGCACCTCACCCAAGTCCTGCGCAACCCCCGCTGGGTGGCTTGGCGAGTGGCGTTCACGCTCGTCGCGATCGTGGTGACGTTCCTGACGACCGTGCTCGTCGAGGTCGAGCACAACGAGCTGCTCAACCGCGTTCTCACCTCGTTCGTCGCGCTGGTGGTCCTGCGCGTCCTGTGGGGCGCGTCGCGGGTGCTTCGGGACCGTGGGTCACCGTGGGCGCTGGGCGCGCTTCTGCTCGGCTCGTTCGTGCTCACGGTGCTCAGTGGATTCCTCGTTCTGCCAGGCTCCGTCGCCGGGAGGTACTTCTACCGCCTCCACCTCGCCAGCGTTCCCCTCCTGGTGATCGCCTGCGTCGCGCACGTCCTGACGTCACGCCGCGCGGCGCGAGCGCGACGTTTCCCGTGGGCGGTACCGCTGCGCCGGATCACGCGTCCGGCGTTCCTCGGAATCGCCGGGATCGCCGGCGGGTTCGCGGCGCTGACGCAGATGACGGCACGCCTTCCCGAGCCGGATCGGCGTGCGATCAGGGCCGCGGACGTGGGGGTCCGCGACGTCCCGCGGGTGGTCTGCGATACCTGCCATCACACGGTCGTGACCACGTGGGGGAGCTCCTCCCATGCCCGAGCCGCCTCCAACCCCTTGTTCACCGCGCTGCTCCGTCGCCTCGTGTCCGAGGGCCGCGCGGCCGATGCCCGGTGGTGCTTGAGCTGCCACGCGCCGCATGCAGCCGATCCGACGCGCTTCGGGGTGGAGGACGTCATCGCGAGCGAAGGGTACGAAGTCGGCGTCCACTGCGTCTCGTGTCATCGCATGGCGGATCCGCCCGGCGCGCGCGATGGCCAGTTTCACAGCGTGCCGTTCTCGAACGAGCCAGGAACCGCCCTGGTCCAGCGAGCGGGACTGGTTCCCCGCTGGTTGAGGTCGCGGCTGTTCGTGAACGTGAGCATCATCGAAGGGCGCCTCGACCGACACGCCGCGCAATGGGGAGCGGGCGCCGAGCGTCCGACCGTTTGTCGGCCCTGTCACGTTCAGACGCTCGAGCCGGTGACTGGCGGGAGTCTCACCGCGGTTCTGCAGGATCAGTACGGCTCCTGGACGGCGTCGCCCGCCGCGGCCTCCGGTCGAGACTGCATCGATTGCCACATGCGATCGGTCTATGGCGAGGAGGGCTACGTGCTGATGGACCACCGGTTCGCCGCCGCGAGCACGTACGTCGGCCGCGTTGCCGGCGGCGTGAGCGGCGAGCTCGCCGCCTCCTCCTCTCTCGAGGCTCACTGGGTTCCCCCGGGTGGGAGCATTTCCCTCGAGGCGGCCGGTGTTCGTCGTGCCGCTCGGCCCGCGCCCGGGTACGCGCCACCGGGTCTCGACGCTGCAGGCCCCGACGCCTCCGAGCCGCTGTTGGAGATGGACGTCCATCTCGTCGCCGAGGCGGCCTGGCCTTCGCTCCGCGTCGAGACGTGGAACTCCGGGAGAATCGGTCACGACTTCCCGAATGGTCCGACGGACCTCATTCAGGTGTGGCTGCGGGTCCGTGCGATCGATGCGCGGGGTATGGTTCTCGTGGATCAAGGAGACGCGGGTCCGCAAGACGCGGTTCGTCTCGGCAAGAGCCTGCTCGATTCCCGAGGGGAAGTCGTGCGGGATCACCGCCTCTGGGAGGTCGCGCGTGTCGTCGACGTGGGGCGCGTCCCGGCCGAGGGGCGGCACACGGTCGACGTCCCCCTGTCGTCCTCGCCGGTCGGCGCCATCGACGTGAGCGCGTCGTGGCACTACCGCCGCCTCGACCCGGTCCAGCTCGAGCGCCTCACCGGAGCGCGCGCCGAGGGCGTTCCGACCTTGACCGTGGGGTCGTTCCGCGGCTCGCTCGGCTGACTTCGCGCCCGCCAGGAATCCGGTTCAGAACGTGATCGTCTGCGCGTAGATGTACGTCGGCGCGAGCTGGCCCTGGAGCCAGAACACGTCGGGGCCGTCGACCGGGCTCGAGTAGTTGTAGAGGCGGAAGCTCCGCTTGCCGCGCGGCACCACGCTCGGGAAGCAGGTGTCACCCTTCGACGGCAGGTCGGCGAGGAAGCTCACGGTGAGCGCCTCGCCGTCGACGCTCCACACCGAGCAGCGCTTGGGGTGGAACCAGTAGTCGAGCTCGTAGGTGGCCCACTTCAGGATCGGGAGCGGCAGGTCGTCGCGGCCGAGGTCGTAGTGGCCGGTCTCGGTGAGGTTGCGGCGGCCGACCAGGTAGAGGTCCTCGCCGACCCGGAAGAGCAACGGCGAGTCGTACTTCTTGGGGTCGGTGGCGCAGCTCCAGTCGGTGATGTCGGCGGCGGGCGCGCGGCAGATCTTCGAGCCGTAGCCGTCGGCGTCGCCCTCCTCGTTGCGCGCCACCGCGTACAGGTTGCCGGCGCGGTCGAACTCGATGGTCGTCTCCGAGGTGCCGCCCTCCAGCACCACCGGCCTTGCCGGGTCGAAGGGCCGCCACGAGAGCCCGTCGCTGGTGGTGAGCAGCCACACCCGGATGGGGTCGCCGGAGCCGTTGTAGAGCGCGTCGCCGCCGGTGTACCCGACCATCAGCGGCACGCCGTCGTGGAGCTTGGTGCGCCACGGGATGAAGGTGTCCTCGAAGGTCCTGACCGGCGCGCTCCACTGGCCGGGCGCCGTGCGCTGGCTCACGTACATCCCGCCCGGCACGAACGTGAGCGGGTTCTGGCCGAGCTCGGCGAAGTAGAGGAAGAGCTGGCCGTTCCACGAGAGGAAACGCGGCTCGCGCAGGTCGGTGCCGAGCTGGAACGTGGCTTCATACTCCCACGTCACCTCGTCGGTGGTGCTGAGCACGTAGAGCGTGGTCTTCTCGGAGGCGAAGTGGGTCGGCGCGGTGCGGAAGGCGAGGAAGAGCCGCCCGTCGTGATCGACGACGTCGAGGTTGTTGTTGGAGGTCTGGTCGGCGACCTGCGGCGGCAGCCCGCTGCTCGGCACCACCTGGGTCAACTCACCGAGCGTCGGCACCACCGGACCCCCGCCGCCGTCGCTCCCGCCGCCACAGCCGGCCGCGGCGAGGAGCGCGACGAGGGCAGCCCGGCGCAGCGTGGATCCGGGTACGCGCATCACGGCTCCCCGGTCACGGCAGCGTCAGCGCACCGCCGGCGCTGGCGCCGGAGGAGCTGAACGGGATGAAGGGCGGGTTGAGCGCCTCCACGAACGCGGCGCCGGCCACGGCGCCGGCGGGCCGGGTGAACGTCATGGTCGTGGAGTTGGGGACGGTGAGCGCGATGAGCGCCGCGCCGCCGCCGTCGAGCCCGCCGAAGTTCGTGAGCTGGCTGCCGTCGGAGGCGAAGAAGTTGATCACGGTGAGCGCGTTGAAGCCGGTGCCCGTGACCGTGACGGTGCTGCCGTTGATCTGCACCGCGCTCACGGAGATGAGGTCGCCGATCGGCACCGAGACCGCGTTCGAGGCCTGGTACACGCCGGTGGCGTTGACGACCTGGACCGAGCCCGGCCCCACCGGGGCATCCCCCGGGATCTCCACCGTGATCGACGTCGCCGACGAGCTCGATGGCGTGAGCGGGCCGACGTTGCCGGTGGCGGTGAAGATGTTGACCAGGGGCGTGTCGAACGCGCTGCCCGCGATGACCAGGTCGGTGCCCGGCTCGACGAGCCCCTCGACGTTGGCGGTGCGGATCGAGGTGCTGGAGCTGGTGGCGCTGAGCGGGACCCCGCCCAGCGCGGTGATCGACGGCACCGCCTGCGCGTCGCTGCCGAGCAGCACCGCGCCCACCACGTTGCTGGCGTCGAAGCCCTGGTCGGTCCGCACCACCTGGAAGCTCACGAAGCCGTTGCCGAGCACCCGATCGTCGGGGGCGCCCACCGGCCACGGGTAGGTGAGGGTCGCGGTGAGGCTCGTGGTGGTGCCGCCGGTCGGCGTGAGCCCCGAGGGGTAGACGTCGATGACGCCGCTCGACGTCGCGACGAAGGCCTTGATCACCGAGCCGAGGGTGAAGCCGCCGCCGGGCAGCGTGAACGGCTCGCCGACCCGCACAGGGCCGCTCGGTGGCTCGATCTCCACGGTGGTGCCGTTGACCGCGTTCTGGCACGGCGAGAACTCCGAGGTGTTGCCGTTCACGTCGGTGGCCGTCGCCGTGACCTTGTGGCCGGTCGGGATCGACGACGCGAGCCCGGCGTTGACGAGGATGGTCGCGCTCCCCGCGCCGTCGGTGGTCACGTTCGTCGAGCCGCGCCAGGTGCGGCCCTGCCGCTGGCTCACCCCCGCCGTGCAGTCGGGGCTCGAGTAGAAGTCGATCGTGAAGTCGGAGCTGGGCGTACTGCTCAAGGAGCCGGCGACGCTGGTCGCCGAGGCGGCGGCGAGGGTGGGGCGGTTCTGGAGCCCGTTGCCGTCGGTCGCGCCGCCGTCGGCGTCGCCGGCGTCGTTCGCCGTGTAGCCGTCCGCCGCGCCCGCCACCCACAGGTCGATCCCCTGCGCGTTGCCGTGGATGGAGTTGCGCTGGATCCACAGCGGCCCCCCCACGACGCTCACGCCGGTGCCGGCGTTGTAGGCGATGACGTTGCCGGCGCCGGCCGCGGTGCCGCCGACGTAGCCGAGGCCGATCCCCTCGGCGCGGATGCCGTCGGCGCCGCAGCCGAGCGGTGTCGTGGTGTCGGCGCCGGTACCGATCGCGTTGCCCTCGACGACCAGGTCGCTCACCGCGGCGGTGACGTGGATGCACGAGCCCGCGAAGCCGCCGATCGCGTTGCGCGCGGCGATCGTGGTGCCGCCGATCGTGACGTCGTCCACGTCGGCGTGGTCGATCAGGATGCCGTCGTCGGCGCCGCCGAGGGCGGCCGTGCCGGACACGTCGACGCCGATGTGGTTGCCCTGGATCAGCGAGCCCGCCGCGGTGTTGGTGTTGAGCGCGCCGAGCGAGATCGCCGGGTACCCGCCGAGCGGGGACCCGGCGATGACGTTGCGGGAGCCGGCGGCGGTCCCACCCAGGTTGAGGCGGCAGCGGCTGAAGATCGCGATGGCGTCATCGGGGAGCGCCGCCGCGCCCGTCACGTCGGCGCCGAAATGGTTGCCCACGACCGTCCACGGGGTCGCGCACGAGTTGACGAGCATGCCGTGGAAGCAGCCCGACACGACGTTGCGCGCCGCCGGCACGGTGCCGCCGATGGTGTTCGAGCTGACCGTGTTGACGAGCGTGCCGATGCAGGTCGCGCCGCTCGTCTGACTGGTGAGGCCGGCGGAGTCGGTGCCGATGAAGTTGCCCTCGATGACGAGGTTGCTGGCCCGGAGAGAGATGCCGGTCGTCATGTTCGCCGTGCCGTCGTTGATGACCAGCCCCCGGACCACCGAGGCGCTGCCGTTGATGGCGAGGACGTCGGTGTTCGGGGACAGCGGCTGGAGCTGGATGAGCGGCGTGCCCGCGAAGCCGGGCTGGGACGTGCCGTCGATGGTGACCGTGCGCAGCGCGCTGTCGTCGGCGGTGACGTTCGAGTACTGGATCGTGTGGACGCCGGTGCCCGGGATGTCGAACTCGATGAGATCGGCGCTCGAGAGCGAGTCGGACTGCTGGAGCGCGGCCCTGAAGCTGCAGTCGCCGTTCGAGTCGGCGCACACGTTGTCGGCGAGGTTGGCGTCGGCGGTGTCGGCGGTCGAGTCGACCACGTAGGTGAAGACCGGCGCGCTCGTCACCACCCGCGGCGCGAGCTGGCCGGCGTCGAGGAGCACGAGGTCGTCGAGGCCGTCGCGGTCGAGCCGCATCGCCAGCGCCGCCACGGGCCGGACGCCGCCCTCGAGGTCGGGGACGAAGGCGCGCCCGTCGGGGAGCGCGCCGGCGAGGATCGCCCGGATCCGGGTTCGATCGGGGCTCGCGACGAAGAGCTGCTCGTTCGGGCTCGCGGCGCGGATCCGCAGCAGCCGCGCGCGCTCGCCGGGGCGCTCGCCGCGCGACGCCACGCCGCTCGCCGCCGCGAACGACGTGGCGCCCGGGCCGCGCGGGGTCGCGCCGAGGACGCGCAGCTCGCCGCCGCGCGTGAGCGCCGCGAGCTCCTGGCGCCCGCCGTCGTCACCGCTGAAGTCGCCGGTGGCGACCGCCGCCACCGTGCCCGGGAGGGAAAACCGCTCGGTCCGCGGAGCGCCCACCGCGCGCCGCGCCGCGGCGGGCGCGGCGAGCTTGCGGTCCCGCCCATGGACCACGGTGACCTCGGACCCGCTCGCGGCCGCGACGTCGAGGAACGGGTCGTCGTCGAGCCAGCCGAGCGCCAGGTCGGTGGCACGGGAGCGGAGCGTGGTCGACTCGCTCTCGCCGCGGAAGGCGCCCTCCGGCCCCTCGAAGGTCAGGAGCCGCGGGCCCGCCTCGCCATCGACCGCGGCGATCACGTCGGCGAGCCCGTCGGCGCGGTTGACGTCGCCGGTCACGAGCGCGGTGAGCGCGCCCGGGAGCGCGATCGGGCGGGCGTCCGACAGCGCGCCGCGGCCGTCGCCGCCGAGCCAGCTCAGGCGGCTCGCGCCGCTCGCGGCGGCGACGACGTCGAGGTGGCCGTCGGCGTCGAAGTCGCCCGCGCCGAGGTGGTCCGCGGCCTGCGCGAGCGCGAACACCCGCGCGCCGGCGCGGAACGGAGTGGCGGTGTCGGCGCCCGCGCGTCGCCGCTGCTGCGCCTCGGGGGCGTACGGGTAGATCGGATCGGGGCTGCCGCGCAGCACCGCGATCGCGCCGCCCGCCCGGGTCGCGTAGCCGACGATCAGGTCGGGGACGCCGTCCTCGTCGAGATCGGCCGAGGCCAGCGAGCGGGGACGCGCGCCCGCGAGCGAGCCCGTCGCGGCGCCCAGGTCGAGGACGCGCTCGGGGGCGAAGTGCGCGAGCGCGTAGCGCTCGTCGCCGCTGGGGCCGGCGGCGCCGGCGAGCTCGGCGCCGGGTGCGAGGGCGAGGAGGAAGGCGAGCGGCAGGAACGCCGCGGGGCGACGTGCGGGGAGGCGCGGGACGTGCATCGGTTCCTCGTGTCGCGTGCCGTGGCGTCGTTGCCTCGGGCACGAAGCGCCGGATGTTACGTCTCGGGACCCCGCTCGCGCCACGGCGCCGCGCTCACCGCAACGTCAGCACCCCGGTGCCGTCGATGCGGTCGTCCTCGAGGCGGATCAGCGCCTCGTTCGCCTCCTCGAGGGGGAACTCGGTGACCTGCGGGCGGATCGGGATCGCGGCGCTCTCGCGGAGCAGCCCCTCGCCGTCTGCGCGGGTGTTGGCGGTGACGCTGCGGAGCTCCTTCTCGTAGAAGAGCTGCGTCTCGTAGTCGAGCGGCGGCACGCCGCTCATGTGGATGCCGGCGCACGCCAGCACGCCGCCCTTGTCGAGCGCCTCCATCGCGGCGGGGACGACGTCGCCGACCGGGGTGAAGTTGATTGCGGCGTCGAGCTTCACCGGCGGCGCGTCGAGGGTGCCGCCCACCCAGCTCGCGCCGAGGCGGCGCGCCAGCGCCTGGTGCGACTCGCCGCGCGTGCACACGTACACCTCGGCGCCGCGGGCGCGCGCGAGCTGCAGCACGATGTGCGCCGACGACCCGAAGCCGTAGACGCCGAGCCGCCCGCCGCGCCGCGGCAGACCGGCGCGCTCGAGGGCGCGGTAGCCGATGATGCCGGCGCACAGGAGCGGCGCCGCCTGCGCGTCGGTGAAGGCGGGCGGCAGCGCGTAGGCGAAGCGCTCGTCCACCACCGCGAGCTCGGCGTAGCCGCCGTCGTGGGTCCAGCCGGTGTACTCGGACGACTCGCACAGGTTCTCGCGCCCCGCGCTGCAGTAGCGGCATTCGCCGCAGGTGCGCCGCAGCCACGCGATCCCGACGCGCTCGCCGAGCGCGAAGCGGGTGGCGCCCGCGCCGAGCGCGTCGACCACTCCCACCACCTGATGTCCCGGCACGAGCGGCGCGCGGCGCTGCGCGAGCTCGCCCTCGATCACGTGCAGGTCGGTGCGGCAGATCGCGCACGCGCTCACGCGCACGCGGACCTCGCCGGCGCCGGGCGCCGGGTCGGGGAGCTCGACGAGGCGCAGCGGGCGGGAATGGATGTCCGCGGGCCGCTCCAGGATCATCGCCTTCATGGGCGTGCCTCCCTATCGGAATGCCCGTGTCCCGGGTCTATTCTGGGCCTCGACCGATCGTCGAACCGAAAGCACCCTCGGTGCGGAGGTGCTCCATGGCTTCGAGCGTGCGGATCACGCTGGCCGTCGTGCTCGCGGGCGTGCTGCTGCCGAGCGCCGCCGCCGCGCGGGTCTACAAGTGGGTCGACGAGAAGGGGCAGGTCCACGTCGAGAGCACTCCGCCGCCGATCGACTACGAGTGGGCCGATCGCGCTGGCTTCTACTACAACCGCGACGAGGTCCCGGGCAAAACGCTGGAGCACGTCCGGCCGCGCGCGGCCACCGAGGCCGCGGCGGCGGGGAGCGCCGGCGCTCCCCGTCCCGGCGCCTCGAGCGCGCCCGGCGAAGCCGCGTACCGGCGCGTCGAGGGACTGATCGCGCAGGCCGAGCGCCAGGCGCTCGCGTTCGACGAGGCCGAGGACCGCAACCGCGCCGCGTCGACGTCGCCGCTCGACACCGCCTGGACCACCTGGCAGCGCGGCTTCGCCGCGCAGGTCGACCAGGCGGACCAGGCGGTGCGCGCCGATCCGCAGGCGCCGCCCTCGCTCGGCTACGCCCTCGACTCGCTGCGCAGCCTCGCGCACGGTGGTAGCTACGTGCCTTCCCGGACGACCCGCCAGAGCGTGGTGCGGAGCGCGCGCAGCTCGCTCGCGACGGCGCGCGCCGAGCTCGACCGCCGGGCCGCGGCGCGCGCGGCGCCCGTCGAGGCGGCGCCGCCGGTCTCGATGCGCTCGTACGCGGACGAGCCGCCGCGGGTGATCGTGACGGCGCCGATGGCGATGCCCTCGCTCGCCGGCGTCGGGGGCGTGGACCCGAACCAGGTGATGGCGGCGGCGAGGACCGCCTCGATGACCGCGTCGATGCGCCAGGCCATGACGCAGGTGGTGGCGATGGGCGGCTGCGAGGGCGTCCTCGGCGGCGCGCCGTCCACGCCCGGCACGTGGGCGAGGAAGCTCGTCGACGAGCTCAACGCGTCGCAGCGCGAGCAGGCGGCCGAGATCCGCAGGATGATGCCGCCCGGCGCGATGGTGCCGGAGCCGGTGAAGTTCGTGTACGGCGCGGCGACCGCGGCGTGGCAGATCGCGGTGATCCCCGACGTCGGCAAGGTGCGCGTCGAGGCATACGGAACCGACCTGAAGAAGCCGCTGCAGGGCGAGTCGCTGCCGTGCGGCG
>CAYMQR010000159.1:0-9708 GCA_964392195.1 uncultured bacterium
GGTCGAGCAGCGTGCGCTTGCGCGGCAGGCCGCCGCCGTAGCCCGTGAGCGAGCCGTCGGCGCCGATCACGCGGTGGCACGGCACGATCACGGCGATCGGGTTCTTGCCGTTGGCGAGCCCGACGGCGCGCGTCGCGGTGGGCTGGCCGATGCGCGACGCCACGTCGCGATAGCTGCAGGTAGTGCCGAACGGGATCTCGCGCAGCGCGTCCCACACGCGGAGCTGGAACGGCGTGCCGCGCGGCGCCAGCGGCACCGTGAACTCGCGCAGCGTGCCGGCGAAATACGCGCCGAGCTCGCGGCGGGCGTGCTCGAGCACCGCGTCGGTGCCACGCGCCTCTCGCGGGTCGAGCGGCTGGCGCGGGTCGTCGAGCATCGCGAGGGACACCAGCGCGGCGCCGCTCGAGCGCAGGCGCAGCCTGCCGATCGGGCTATCAACGTCGATCACCAGGGTGTTCGGGCTCATGGATCTTCCTCGTGTTCCGGCGAGTCACGGATCGCAGCTTGGCGCCCTTGGCGGGCGCCCGCTGGCCGGAAACGGACGTGTACGCGATTCCGCTTCCACGTTACCGGTCGTTTTTGGCATCATCGACCTGCCGACCGGTAGGTTGCGCGGTGCCCTGTCGATTTTCCCCCGGAGCAGCCCCATGAAGAAGACGTCGTCGTCGCCGCGTACCTCCGCGTCCCCGAAGCGCAAGCCGACCGCCAAGCGCGCCCGTCCGGTGAAGCGTCCCGCGGTCACCGAGCGCGCCCCCGCCGGCGCCTCCGCAATGGCCGACCCCGAGCACGTCACCGCGCGCCGTCTGGAAGAGACCCTCGACGAGCTGCGCCGCGGGGTCAAGGACCCCAACCTCGGGCTCTTCGGTCCGGGCAGCATGATGTGGGAGATCGGCCGCGAGAGCATCTGCTTCCTGGGCGGGGGGCGCGCCGCGCTGCTGCAGCTCGCGCACCCGTACGTCGCGCACGGCGTCGACCAGCACTCGAAGACCCGCACCGACCCGTTCGGGCGCTTCCAGCGCACGTTCTCGAACGTGTTCGACATGATCTACGGCGACCTCGACTCGGCGATCGCGTCGGCGCGCCGCGTCCACCGCATCCACGAGCGGATCCGCGGCCCGATCCGCGAGACCGTCGGCCAGTACGCCGAGGGCTCCCCGTACCGCGCCAACGAGGTGCCCGCGCTGCTGTGGGTGCACGCCACGCTGTGGGACTCGGCGGTGCAAGCGTACGAGCTGGTGGTGCGGCCGCTCTCGGACGACGAGAAGGACCGCTACTACGAGGAGACCAAACGCTTCGCGCTGCTGTTCGGCATCCCGCGCGAGGCGCTGCCGCCCGACTGGGCGAGCTTCATGGCGTACAACCGCCGCATGTGGGAGTCGGACGAGGTGGTGGTGGGCGACACGGCGCGCGAGATCGCGTCGTTCCTGTTCTCGCCGCCCGAGAAGATCCTCACGCCGGTGACGGCGTTCGCGAAGATCCTCACCGCGGGGCTGCTCCCGCCGCGGATCCGCGCCGGCTTCGGGCTGCGCTTCGGCACCCCGGAGAAGCGCGTGTTCCGGGCGACGATCCGCGCGCTCAAGGCGACCCACCGCACGTGGCCGTACCGGATGCGGTACCTGCCCGCCTACCTGGACGCGCGGCGGCGCATCCAGGGACGCACCGGGCGCGACCGCATCAACGAGCTGCTGAACCGGATCTACACCGGCCGCGCGCGGGTCGCGGCGTAGTGCGTCCCGATCGGCGTGGAGGGCCGCGATCCTTCGCGGCCACGGAGCGTTGCTCTGCGTTGCGAGGGCCGCGCGCCGGGACGAGCGTCAGCCGCCCGCGGGCCGGCGGACCAGGATCACCTCGATGTCGGCGATCCGCACCAGCGCGTCGTAGAACTCCATCCCGCCGATCTGGGTGAGGTGGACGGCTTCGTCGCCGACCGCCACCACCACGCCGCTCACGTCCTTGTCCGAGCCGGCGAGCCGGAGCGTCACCGACTGCTTCACGCGCGACTTCAGGTTGTCGCGCATCGCCTGCGCACCCTCGACGTTGAAGAGCGGGCCCTCGGCGCGCGCGCTCGGCGCGGCGGCGAGCAACGTCCCGCCGAGAGCGACGGCGGTGAGGGCGAGGCGGAAGCGACGGTCGAACATGGGATCCTCCCGGATTGGCGCGCGGCATGCGCGGCCCGCGAGTCTCTCACGGCGCGCGGGTTCGCGCACCCGGGGCGCGCCGCTCACGGCCGCCGTCGGACCGCCTCACCCCGTGGCGTCCTCAGACGGTCGTGGTCTCCATGGCGGCGAGGCGCGCGCGCAGCTCGCGCTCGGTCTGCCAGCGCGCGGTGTCGTCGCGCAGGATCGCGCCGATGCCGGTCACGCGCCCGTCGGCGTCGGTCAGCAGCGCGACGGTGAACGCGATCGACAGCCGGCGCCCGTCGCGGTGGCTCGCGGGGACCTGCAGCACGGCGCCGGCGTGGCGCGTTTGGCCGGTCTCCATGGTGGCCTTGAAGCCGGCCCAGTGGCGGGCGCGGAAGCGCTCGGGGATGACCAGGTCGAGGCTCTCGCCGAGCGCCTCGGCGGCGCTGTAGCCGAAGAGCTTCTCGGCGCCCGCGTTCCACAGCACCACGCGGCCGTCGCGGTCGGCGATGACGATGGCGTCCGCGGCGGACGCGACGAAGGCGGCGAGGTCGATCCGTTCGTTCAAGCGGGCGCTCCGGTGCTGGCGGGCCGGCACGGCGCGGGCTCGCTCCAGCATTCTATGGGACACCATGCAATCGGCCAAGCGCTGGAGCGCCGCCGCTCCCCCGGCCGCCAGCGCTCGATCGCTGGGTCGGTGACGGCGCACCGACGCTCCGGGCGTCCGAGCGCGATCGATCGTCGTGGAGGGCGCGCCTCCGGCGCGCCGGTTCGTGCGCGGGGATTCAGCCGTCGCGTGGCGTCGCGCGGCGGCGGGGGCGGCGCGCCTCGCCGTCCTCGAAGAACATCGGCGCGTCGGGCGAGGCGCTCTCGAGGCCCGCGACGAGCTCGGTCAGCAGCCGCGCGAGCGCCGCGCGGTCGGTGGGCGCGAGCCGCTCGAGGCCCTCGATCAGCTCCACCTGTGTCGCCTCGGGCGCGGTGCGCAGCAGCGTGCGGCCCTTGGTGGTGAGCATCACCTCGGTACGGCGCGCGTCCTCCGGGGAGGAGTGGCGCTCCACGAGGCGCTTCTCGGCGAGGCGCTTCACCACCACCGACACCGAGCTCTGGTCCGTCAGGGTGCGCGCGGCGAGCTCGTTGATCGAGAGCCGCGAACCGCGCCCCACCTCGTGGAGCACGAAGAGCTGGGCCGCGCTGATCCCGAGGCGGTCCTCGGCCGCGCGCGCCGCCTGGCGCAAGCTCCGCACGATCCGCCGCAGCGCGTCCATGACCTGCTGGGCCTCGGACGTCGTGGCCGGCTCGGCCGCCGGCGCGGCGTCGACTACGCGCGCCGCTCGCGCACGGGAGCGTGGGGTGGCCCTGGAGCGCATCACTCACGATGTATAGGTCGCGCGCTCGCCGAGCGTCCAGCGTGGCGTCGCGCGCCGAGCGTCGCGCGCGTGCGGTTGGGGTGAGTGGCCGGATCGGCCATTTTGGCCGCGGAAAACCCCGACGATCGGAGGCTCTCGATGGCGTGCGCTCGTGGCTCGCGCGGTACCCGTCGCGCGTGGTGGTGGATGGTGGTGGTCGCGTGGGCGGCGGCGGCCGCCGGCGCGCGCGCCGAGGACGGCGCCGGCGATCGCGCCTGGATCGAGCGCAGCAACGCGCACGCGAAGGTGCTGCTCGACACCAACGCCGCGTTCTTCCCGGAGGACGCGAGCCGCATCGGCGTGACCGTCGCCGACGAGAAGGTCGCCGACCTCGAGCCCGAGCGGGATCGGCGCTACGTGGCGGCGCTCGACGCGGCGATCGGCCAGCTCGAGCCTCTGCTCGCGGCCGAGCCCGACCCGCGGGTGCGCCAGGACCTCGAGATCCTCCTCGAGGCGGCGCGCCGCGCCCGCCGCCAGACCGAGGTCTCGCACCGCCTCCAGATGCCGTTCGTGCCGGCGGCGGCGATCGTGTTCGGCGGCGAGCAGGTGCTGCTCGACGATCAGGCCGCCCCCGAGCGGCACGCGTCCGCGTTGCCCCGGCTGCGCCGCTACCTGGGGCTCGAGCCCGGCTCGGTGTCGATCTTCCAGCGCGCCGCGGAGCGCTTCCGTGAGCGCGCCGGCGAGAGCGGCCTGCTGGCGCCGGTGCGCGGCGAGGTCGAGAAGGAGATCGGCGACATCCCGGCGTACGTCGAGGGCGTGAAGGAGCTGTTCGCGAAGTGGAAGATCGAGAGCGCCGGGGAGGCGCTGGCCGCGCTGGCGACCCAGGCCGAGGCGCACCGCGAGTTCCTGCGCGCCGAGGTGCTGCCGAGGGCGCGCGAGGACTTCCGGCTGCCACCCGAGCTCTACGCGCTCTCCCTCGAGGCGGTCGGCGTCGACCTGCCGGTCGAGGAGGTCGAGCGCCGGGCGCGCGCCGCCTTCGCCGAGCTGCAGACCCAGATGCAGTCCCTGGCGCCGCGGGTCGCGCGCGAGAAGGGGATCCGCGCCACCGACTACCGCGACGTGATCCGCGCCCTCAAGAAGAAGCAGCTCGGCGAGAAGGCGATCGTCGCCCACTACACCAAGCGCATCCGCGACCTCGAGGAGATCATCCGCCGCGAACGCATCGTCACGCTGCCCGCGCGTCCGATGCTGATCGAGCTCGCGAGCGCGGCGGAGAGCGCGGCGGTGCCGGCGCCCCACCTGCGCGGGCCGCGGCTGCTCGGCAACACCGGCGAGCGTGCGGTGTTCTCGCTGCCCCTCAGGGCGGCGTCGCAGGGGGGCGAGGCGCTGGCGTTCGACGACTTCACGTTCGAGGCGGCGTCGTGGACGCTCGGCGCCCACGAGGGGCGGCCCGGCCACGAGCTTCAGTTCGCGCGCAACCTCGAGCAGGGCGTCTCGATCGCGCGGGTGCTCTTCGCGTTCAACAGCGTCAACGTCGAGGGCTGGGCGCTCTACGCGGAGGCCGAGGCGCAACCGTACGAGCCGCCCGACGGGCAGCTCATCGCGCTCCAGCACCGCCTCATGCGCGCGGCACGCGCGATGCTCGATCCCGCGCTGCAGGGCGGCAAGGTCACGAAGGAGGAGGCGTACCGCGTGCTGCGCGAGGACGTGGTGCTGTCCGAGCCGATGGCGAAGCAGGAGGTGGACCGCTACACGTTCCTGGCGCCCGCGCAGGCGGTGTCGTACTTCGTCGGCTACTCGCGGCTGCTCGAGATCCGCACCTCGGCGCAGCTCGCGCTCGGCGCCGGCTTCGACCGCATGCGCTTCAACGACTTCGTGCTGAGCCAGGGGCTGGTGCCGCCGCGGCTGCTGGCCAAGGCGGTCGCCGAGGAGCTCGTGCCGCGCGAGCGGGCGGCCGCGAAGGCGGCGCCCTGAACCGCCCGGCTCACGCTCCCTCGGGACGCTCCTTCAGCGTCTGGCGCAGCGTGACGCTCGACGCCAGCGCGACCAGCCCCGGCGCGATGCGCTGGAGCAGCGCGATGGCGCGCGCGATCCCGGGCACCACGATGAGCGCCTGGTCGCGCTCGACGCCGCGCAGCGCCGCCTCGGCGAGCTTGGTGGGCGAGCACGGCGGCCCGCAGATCTTGGTGAGGTAGCGGCGGATGTCGGGCCGCCAGCCGACGCGCGGCAGGTCGGAGGGGTTGTCGGCGTCGAGGATCGGCGTGTCGATCGCCGACGGGCAGAGCGCGCTGACGCGCACGCCGAAGTTGCGCGCCTCGAGGCGCAGGCTGGTGGTGAGGCCGACCACCGCGTGCTTGGTCATCGCGTACGGCACCAGGAGCGGCGCCGGAGTGAGGCCGGCGATCGACGAGGTGTTGACGATGTGCCCGGAGCGCTGGCGGACCATGATCGGGTAGGCGGCCGCCACGCCGTTCACGACGCCGCGGATGTTGACGTCGACGATGCGGTCGTAGTGCGGCACCGCGAGCTCGTGCGCCTCGCCGCCCACCCCGATGCCGGCGTTGTTGAAGAGGTAGTCGAGGCGCTTGCGATCGCGGGCGATGCGTTCGGTCACCTCGCGCACCGCGAGCGCGTCGCGCACGTCGAGCTTCGCCCAGCGCGCCTTCGGGCCGAGCGCCTCGGCGGCCTGCTGCACCCCCGGGCCGTTCACGTCGGTCATCCAAACGTCGGCGCCGCGCTTGACCATCGCGATCGAGAGCGCGAGCCCGATCCCCGACGCCGCGCCCGTCACCATCACCGTCGCCCCGTTCCAGTCGCTCATCGGCTCGCCTCCGCTCGAACTGCGTCCCGGCCAAAGGTATCGGATGAGTGGGCTTTGACCCGAAGCCGTGGCAATCTGCGCCGCCCGCATGCCAAGCGCCAGCCCCTCGACCGCATCCCAGCTCGGCCGGAACCTCGCCGAGCTGATCGAGCGTCGTGCCGCCGAGCGCGGCGACGCCACGTTCCTGGTGTGGGACCCCGAGCACGGCGCGCACGCGAGCGCGGTGCGGCGCGTGAGCTACGCGGGGTGGGCCGCGAACGTCGCGTGGCTCGCCGCGGCGCTCGCCGCGCGCGGCATCGGTCGCGGCGACAAGGTCTGCGTGCACCTCGACAACCGGCCCGAGTCGGTGCTGGCGTGGTGGGCGCTGGCTCGGCTGGGCGCGGTGTGCGTGTCGACCAACGCGCGCTCCGCCGCGGACGAGCTGCGCTTCTATCTCGAGGACTCCGAGGCGCGCGCGATCGTCACCTCGGCCGCGCGCCGCGACGTGGTGGCCGAGGCGCTGCCCGCCGCGGTCCGGCTGGTGGTGCTGGTCGACGACGACGCGCAGCCGATCGACGGCGACGGCCGCGTCGCCGAGCGCCTCGCGGCGCTGCTCGCGGAGGGCGCGGCGCTGCCGGCGGCGCCGCCCTCACCGGCCGAGCCCCTCGACCCGTGCTGCATCCTCTACACCTCCGGCACCACCAGCCGCCCCAAGGGGGTGGTGCTGACCCACGCGAACTACCTGTGGGGCGCGGGCCAGATGTGCCTGCACCAGCGGCTCACCGCCGACGACGTGTACCTGGTGCAGATGCCGCTCTTCCACGTCAACGCGCAGATCTACTCGGTGCTCGCGTCGTGGGCGGCGGGCGCCACGGTGGTGCTGGTGCCGGGCTTCTCGCGCAGCGGCTTCTGGCGAGCGGCGGCGCACCACGGCGCGACCGCGAGCTCGATGATCCCGTTCTTCGTGATGGCGCTCACGCGCCACCCGGACGGCAGCCGCATCCCGCGCGACGAGCTCCCCGAGCACACCTTCCGGCTGTGGGGCTACGGCATCACGTCCGCCAGGGTGGACGCGCGCTTCCGCCTCAAGTCGCTCGGCTGGTACGGCATGACCGAGACCGTGTCGGCCGCGGTGATCGGGCCGTGGGACGCGGCCGCGCCGGAGGGCGCGATCGGCCGGCCGGCGCCCGGCTACCAGATCAAGCTCCTCGACGAAGAGGGGATCCCGGTGCCGCCGACGGTGCCCGGCGCGCTCTACGTGCGCGGCGAGCGCGGCGTGTCGCTCGCGCTCGAGTACCACAACCGCCCGCGCGCCACCGCCGCGGCGTTCAGCCGCGACGGCTGGTTCGCGACCGGCGACCGCATGCGCTACGACGAGGACGGCTGGCTCTACTTCGTCGATCGCGAGAAGGACATGCTCAAGGTGGGCGGCGAGAACGTCGCGTCGTCCGAGATCGAGCGCGTCATCCAGGAGGTGCCGGGCGTGCTCGAGGTCGCGGTGGTCGGGCTCGCCGACACGCTCCTCGACGAGGTGCCGGTGGCGTGCGTGATCGCGGCGCCCGGCACGGACGCCGAGCCGTTCCGCGAGCGCATCCTCGCCCACGCGCGCGGCAAGCTCGCCGACTTCAAGGTGCCGCGGCGGATCGAGCTGGTGGAGGCGTTGCCGCGCGCCACCCTCGAGAAGATCAACAAGGCCGCGCTCAGGGCGAGCTTGTCCGAACGTATCGGCGGGTGAATCGCGGCCGCGACGGAGCGCGGCCCTCCCAAGGGGGCGGCCGCCGCCGCGTTGCCTTGCCCGCGCTTCGCGACGGTCGGTAGCATGGGAAATCGCTGCGCTCGACCGTCACCGGAGGCGCCATGTTCCCGATCCTCGTCGTCGGCGCGGGCAAGATCGGCGCCAGCATCGCCAAGCTCTTCGCCCACTCGGGTGACTACGACGTGCTGGTCGCCGACCGCGACGAGGCGGTGCTGAAGCGCCTCGCCGCGCAGGCGCCCGTCAAGACCCAGCTCCTCAACGTGCGCGCGCCCGAGCAGCTCGCCGAGGCGCTCGCCGGCCGCCGCGCGGTGCTCTCGGCCACGGTGTTCGACGTCAACCACGTCATCGCCAGGGCCGCGCTCACGGCCGGCGCGAGCTACTTCGACCTCACCGAGGACGTCGCCACCACCCGCCGCATCAAGGCGCTCGCCAAGCAGGCCGCGCCGGGCCAGATCTTCATGCCGCAGTGCGGCCTGGCACCCGGCTTCATCGGCATCCTCGCCCACGCGCTCACCGAGAAGTTCGAGAGGCTCGACACCGTGAAGATGCGGGTCGGCGCGCTCCCCCAGTACCCGGCCAACCACATGAAGTACAACCTCACGTGGTCGACCGACGGACTCATCAACGAGTACTGCAACCCGTGCGAGGCGATCCACGCGGGGCGCAAGATGGAGGTGCTCGCGCTCGAGGGGCTCGAGCACTTCGCCCTCGACGGCCTCGAGTACGAGGCGTTCAACACCTCGGGCGGCCTCGGCACGCTGTGCGACACGCTCGCCGGCAAGGTCGAGGAGCTCAACTACAAGACGGTGCGCTACCCGGGGCACCAGTACCTGATGCAGTTCCTCATCAGCGGCCTCAAGATGGGCAGCACCAAGGCGCGCCGCAAGCAGCTCAAGGAGATCCTCGAGTCGGCGCTGCCGATCACCCGCCAGGACGTGGTGCTGGTGTTCTGCAGCGTGAGCGGCTGGCACGACGGCCAGTACCTGCAGATCGTCGACGCGCGCAAGATCTACCACCAGGACGTGCTCGGCGAGCACTGGTCGTCGATCCAGATCACCACCGCGGCGGGCGCCGCGGCGGTGGTCGACCTGCACCGCGACGGCAAGCTCGGCGGCCAGGGCTTCGTGAGCCAGGAGTTCGTGGAGCTCGAGGACTTCCTGGCGAACCGCTTCGGCGAGTACTACGCGATCGACCGCCACGCGCAGAAGGTGCCGGTGTGACCATGTTGCGGGAGATCGTCGATCCGCTCGGGTTCGTGGGCTTCGAGGAAGAGGGGCGCGTCGCGTCCGCGCTGATCGACGGCGAGCCGGTGTTCGCGCCCGGCGCGCCGCGAGCGGTGCGTTCGCCGATCGACGGCTCGCGGCTGGCGCGGCTGGTACCCGCGAAGGCGAGCCACGTGGCGCTCGCGATCGCGGGCGCGGAGAGCGCCTTCCGCGCGTGGCGGCTGGTACCGGCGCCGCGCCGCGGCGAGCTGGTGCGGCGGATCGCCGAGCGGGTGCGCGAGAGAAAGCGCGAGCTCGGCGCGCTCATCACGGCCGAGAGCGGCAAGATCACCGCCGAGGCCGAGGGCGAGGTCCAGGAGTGGATCGACGTGTGCGACTTCGCGGTCGGCCTGTCGCGCCAGCTCCACGGCCTCACCATCGCCAGCGAGCGCCCCGCGCACCGCATGATGGAGCAGTGGCACCC
>CAYMQR010000160.1:0-9707 GCA_964392195.1 uncultured bacterium
CTCCAGACCGAGGTCGAGCGACGTGGAGCGCGCGCGCTCCGTCGCGCACCGGGGATCGATCGGGACGGACCGGGATCGACGCGATCGGCGATGCGTTCGGCGCGCGCTCACAGCGCCGCTTGGGTGGCCGCGCTCGAGATGTCGACGGCCGCGGGGTGCGCGCGCTCGCGGCGGGCGCGCTTCTGGCGGTACATCTCGACGTCGACGTTCCGCATGAGGCTCGCGGGCTCGGTCTCGGGGCCGTAGGCGGCGAGGCCGAAGCTCACCTCGATCGAGATCTCCTGCTCGCCCCACACCAGCGGCTCGGTGGCGAGGCGGCGCTGGATCGCGCGCAGCCGCGCCTCGGCCTGCTCGGTGTCGGCCCGCACCAGGAGCACCGCGAACTCGTCGCCGTGCAGCCGCGCCACGAAGTCCGAGAGCCGGGTGCTGGTGGTGAGCACGTCGGCGACGCGCGCGAGCGCGGCGTCGCCGGCGGCGTGCCCGTGGGTGTCGTTCACGCGCTTGAAGTCGTCGATGTCGAGGAACGCCACCACGCCGTGCTCGGTGTGGCGGCTGGCGGCGTGCAGGGTGCGGCGCAGGTAGTCGGCGAAGCCGCGGCGGTTGGCGACGCCGGTCAGCTCGTCGGTCATGGACGCGGTCTCGAGCTGCGCGATGCGCTCGCGCTGCGCGGCGAGCTGGCGCTCGGCCTGGGCCGCGTACGCGAGCAGGTGCTCGACCAGCTCGGTGACGTCGTGAGCGGAGGTGGCCGAACCATGCCCGGCACCGCCGTCGTCCTGGATCCGTCGGGCGATGGGCCCCAGAGGGCCCGCCCCCTCACCGTCGAGGGCGGGGAAGCTCGAGGGAGGTGACGCGGATCGGGGTGTCCAGGTGTCGGGCATGGTCGGCCGAGGAGAAAGGGGGCAGGGTGAGCTCTGCCCGAGCAACCGGGATGCCAGGCGCGGCGCACGCCACAACGCACGGTCACAGGCGGGTTCTCGCCCTCCGCCGGCGGCCGCGGCGATCGATCCGGCTCGTTGGGTGCGAAGGACGGGACGCGGCCCCGCGCCCTCGCGATCGCGCCGCGCGTCGTTTCGCCGCTGTGACGAGGACACGCACGCGCCGTTACCCGGGCGGTGAGTGTCCCCGACGCGGTCCGGTCCGCGCCCTCGGAATCGCGGCGCTTCTCTCGTGGGCCGCTCCCGGCACCGGACTTGCGCTACGACCTCCCTTCGGCGGCGCGGACACGGGGTACGCGCCGGCGCAGGAGGGCACCGCTCTCCCGAGAGGGTTCGGTCGCATGACCGCGCCACGTTCTTCGAGGCGAGGGAAGCCGGCACCGCGGCGCCGGACGGCGAAGCCGCGGCCGCAACCACGGCGCCCCATCGAGCCCCCGCCGGCAGCGGCATCGATGCCGCTGCCTCCCGCCGCCGGCGGTGCCCCGCTCCCTGCCGAGCTCGCCGCGCGCGTGGCGCGGCTCGCGATCCGCGACGCCGGCCACGGCTTCGACCCCTTCGGCCTCAACGCGGCGTGGGTGGCGTGGGCGCTGGTGGTGTTCGGTCCGCTCTACGATCGTTACTTCCGCGTGCTGTCCCACGGCGCCGCCAACATCCCCGCGTCGGGGCCGGTGATCCTCGCCGCCAACCACAGCGGCACGCTGCCCTTCGACGGTCTGATGTTGTGGCTCGACGTGGTCCGCCACAGCGAGCCGCCGCGGGTGCCGCGCGCGGTCGCCGACCTGTTCGTGCCCGGGCTGCCCTTCGTCGGCAACGCGTTCTCGCGCTGGGGTGTGGTGGGCGGCAGCCGCGGCAACGTCCGCGACCTCCTCGAGAGCGGCGAGTGCCTGATGATCTTCCCGGAGGGGACGGTCGGGATCGGCAAGCCGTTCTCGCAGCGCTACAAGCTCCAGGAGTGGCGGGTGGGCCACGCCGAGCTCGCGATCCGCCACGGCGCGAGCGTGGTGCCGGTCGGCATCGTCGGCGCCGAGGAGCAGATGCCGCAGCTCGCGCGGCTGCCGATCCGCGCGTTCGGCGCGCCCTACCTGCCGATCCCGGCCACGCTCTTCCCGCTGCCGGTCCGCTACCACATCCACTACGGCGAGCCGATCGCGCTCGGCCGCGAGCTCCGCCCCGCGCAAGCCGACGACCCGGTGGTGGTGCGGCAGGCGGCGGCGCGGGTGAAGAGCGCCGTCGCGAGCCTGCTCCGCAAGGGGCTCGCCGAGCGGCGGGGGATCTTCACGTGAGGTCGGTGCTGGTGACGGGCGCCACCACGCCGATCGGCGAGGCGCTGGTGCGCCGGCTGCTCGCCAACAAGCGCGTCAAGAGCATCCTCGCGGTGGCCGCCGAGCCCAAGGGCCGCACCGCGTTCCGCAACGCGCCCTCGCGGCTGCGTTACTTCCCGCTCGACCTGACCCGCCAGCGCAACGTCCGCGAGCTGCTCTTCGGGCCGGCCCGCGACCTCGGCGTGGACGCGGTGATCCACACCGCCCAGCACCGCCGCGCCACCGAGGACGGGCCGCGCATCCACGCCCTCAACGTGGACGCGGCGCGCGAGCTGCTGCTGCTCTGCGAGGAGCACCCCACGATCCGCCGCTTCGTGTTCCGCAGCTACGCCGAGGTCTACTCGGTGAAGGCCGAGGTGCCGGTGCTGATCCAGGAGGACCACCCGCTCGAGATGTCGCCGGGTGCGCCGCAGTGGATCCGCGACCGCGTCGAGGCCGACCTCACGGTGTGCGCGCGCATGGGGCTGGTGCCGCTGCACATCGTGGTGCTGCGCGCCGCCGAGTGCTTCGCGTGCGACGTCGGCAGCCAGCTCCTCGACTACCTCGGCTCGCGGGTGTGCTTCCGCCCGCTCGGCTTCGACCCGATGCTCAACCTGATCAGCGTCGACGACCTGGTGAAGGGGCTGGTGCGCGCGCTCGCCACGCCCGCGCAAGGGGTCTTCAACCTGCCGGGCGCCGACACGCTGCCGCTCTCGAAGGCGATCGAGCTCGCCGGGCGGCGCGCCGTCCCCGCGCCAGGGATGCTCCTCAAGCCGCTCTACGCGCTGCGCGCACGCGCCATCGGCAGCGACTTCCGCTACGACGTGAACCGCTGGCGGTTCCACTTCAGCGGCGTCCTCGACGGGCGCCGCGCCCGCACCGAGCTCGGCTACGTGCCGACCCACCCCCTCGACTGGTCGCGGATCCCGCGGATGTGAGGGCGAGGGCGGCGCGTCGGACGAGGGCGGCGGGGCAGGGGGGCGGCGGCGCCGGGCGCGCGGGGTTGCCATCGGGCGGGGTAGAGGTTCGACTCGCAGGATGCGTCGGACGGGCTCGCATCGGCTCACCCGTGGCGCGGCGGCCGCCGCGGTGATCGTCGCGGTGGCGCTCGCCGGGGGTTGCAGCGCGACCTCCGCGGTCGCGCCCGCACCCGCACCCGCCTCGTCACCGGCCGCGCCCGCCGAGCGCGTCCCGGTCGAGGCCACCGCCGCGATCGCGCCGGACGCCCGCGGCGCGGCCGCGTCGAGCGCGGCGCCGGGCCGCGCGCTCGACCGCCCCGACCCATCGCTCGCCGGGCTCATCGAGCGCGCGATGCCGGGGGTGGTGCTCCTGGTGAACTTCCGCGAGGACGGCAGCCAGCGCTTCGGCGCCGGCGTGCTCCTCGAGAACCAGGTGGTGCTCACCAACCTGCACGTGGTCGAGGGCGCCAAGAGCCTCGGCGCCATGGTCTACGACCCGCGCCGCACCACCTACTCGCCGCTCGACGGCGGCCTCAACCGCTACCTCTTCGAGTACCAGCGCGACCTGTGGCCGGCGAAGCTCACCCGCGCCGACCCGGTCGTGGACCTGGCGATCGTCACCCTCGGCCACACCGTCGCGCCCGGCGTGCCGCTCACGCTCACCACCGAGCCGCCGCGTCCCGGCGAGCGGGTGGTGGTGCTCGGCCACCCCGGCGAGGCGCTGTGGTCGTCGACGGTCGGCATCGTGAGCGCGATCCACCACGGCGTGATCCAGCACGACGCGCCGGTCAGCCCCGGCAACTCGGGCGGCCCGCTCCTCGACGACCACGGGCGGGTGGTCGGCATCAACACCTACAAGCTGCGCGGCGACGCGAGCAACGTGAGCTTCGCGCGGCCGGTGGCCTACGCCGCCAACCTGCTGAGCCAGGTGCGCCAGCCGTTCGCCCTCGACCTCTCGACGCCGGAGCGCGCCACCCTCGGCTGCGCCCGCGCCGCCGAGCTCGCCAGCCCGGCCTACCTCGAGTGCTTCGACTGGGACGAGATGTACGAGGACAACGTGGCCCGCCACCGCGAGCGCCTCGCCGCGATGCCTCCCGAGGAGCGCCGCCGCAAGGAGGAGAGCTGGGCGCCGCTGCTCGAGCGCGGCAAGTTCATCGCGTTCGTGCAGCGCGGGATGATGGCGATGCTCGAGTCGTCCTCGGACACCGAGTCCTCGGCCGACCTCACCAGCTTCCTGCGCACGCTGGCGGGCCGCCCGGAGGCGAGCTGGAACCCCACGGTGCGGATCGAGCAGATGGCGGTCTCGGACCCCTCGTGGCTCGAGAAGTACGGCGCCAAGAGCGACCTCTGCGACGTCAAGAACCTGCGCCGCGTGTTCAAGAACGGCATGCGCGTGGCGGCCGTCGAGCGGGTGGGCGACGAAGACGCGTGGATCCAGATCGAGGGCCGCAACAACGACGGCACGCTCTACCAGTACAGCGAGCTGCGCCACCGCAAGGGCGATCGCTGGCTGCAGAAGAACGAGGTGACGCCCGCGCTCAGCGCGGCGCTGCCGAGCGGCTGGCCGCCGCCCTTTCCCGACTGCACCGTCATGCGGGTCGACCTCGCCGCGCCGGCGATGGCGGCACCCGCGCCCACGTCCACACCGACCCCGAACGCCCCGGAGGGCCGATGACCGACCGCATCGCATGTCTCGCGTGGTGGAAAGGCTACGACCGCAAGAAGTACCTGCGCGCGGCGCAGATCGCCGACGAGCTCGGCTACGACTCGTTCTGGGTGCCGGAGGCGTGGGGCTACGAGGTGTTCTCGCTGCTCTCCGAGATGGCGGGCGTCACCAAGCGCATCAAGCTCGGCACCGGGATCGTCAACGCCTTCAGCCGCACGCCCGGCTTGCTGGCGATGTCGGCGGCCACCCTCGACGAGATCAGCGAGGGGCGCTTCATCCTCGGGATCGGCACCAGCGGCGTGCGCGTGATCGAGGGCTTCCACGGCCGCGAGTTCGGCAAGCCGCTCACCCAGGTGCGCGACGTGATCCGCGTGGTGCGCGCGCTGCTCGCCGGCAAGAAGATCAACGAGGCGGGCGCCGAGCTCCACGAGTACCGGCCGTTCGAGCTCGCCATGAAGCCCTACCAGCCGCGCATCCCGATCTACGTGGCGGCGCTCAAGCAGAAGTCGATCGAGTCGATCGGCGAGCTCGCCGACGGCTGGATCCCGACGTTCTGGCCCTACGACAAGCTCGACGTCGGCCGCCAGTGGATCGCCGCAGGGGCGAAGCGGGCGGGCCGCGACCCGTCCGAGATCACCACCGCGCCGTTCACCACCGTGCTGCCGATGGGCCGCGAGGCCGGGGTACAGCGCTCCAAGGAGATCATCGCCTTCTACATCGGCGGCATGGGCGACTACTACAAGGAGATCCTCAACCAGTTCGGGTGGAACGAGGCGGTGCGGACGGTCGAGGCCGTCTACAAGGACCACGCCACGCGCGCGCAGGCCGCCGACGCCGTGCCCGACGCGCTCGTCGAGTCGCTCAGCATCTCGGGCGACCCGGAGTTCTGCCGCGAGGAGCTGCGGCGCCGCCGCGCGTTCGGCCAGGAGCTGCCGATCCTCAACATGCCGATCGGCACGCCGGTCGAGATGATCGAGGCGTTCCTGCAGGTGCTCGCGCCGGGGACGTGAAGCGGTGGAGGGCTGCGGTCCCTCGCAGCCGCCCTCCCGCGGTCGCGAGGGACCGCGACCCTCCAGATACGCTCGACGCCTCGGATGATCCCTTCCAGAGAGGACCCCCACGTGAAGCGCTCCACGTCGCGCCACGCCGTCGCGCTCGCGGCGCTGCTCGCCGCCGGCACCGTCGCCGGCGGCTGCGAGCCGCACATCGGCCCCATCACCACGCCGCCGGTCGAGTTCCACTCGGCGCTCGCCGGCAAGATCCCCGGCCACTACGTGCTCAGCCTCGACCCCACCACCGTGGCGGTCGAGCGCACCGTGACCTCCGCCACCTCGGTGTGCGCCGAGGAGAAGTTCCCGTTCCGCCCCGCGCCGGCGCTCGAGGCGGCGCTCGAGTCCGGGCTGCGCCTCGTGTTCGAGGACGTGTCGAGCGGGCCGCCGAGCGCCACGCCCGACCTCACCTCGCCGCCACCCGGCAGCGGGGTCGTGCTCGCGTGGCTCGAGACCTTCACGCCCAAGCTCACCTGCGACGTCGACTTCTGGGGACGGAGCTGCACCGCGACGGTCGCGCTCACCCTCGGCATCGAGGTGCGCGGGCCGTACGGTCCGGCGATCTCGTTCACCACGGCCTCCTCGGAGAGCGCCGAGGGCGGCGCGGGCGGCGCCTGCCAGGACGTGCCCGCGATCCTGGGCGAGGCCTACGGGCTCGCGCTGCGCGACGTGGTGCACACCACGCTCGAGCAGATCAGTGCCGCGGAAGCGTTGCGCGGCGCCGCGCCACGCTGAAGTCGGCCGCGGTGGCCCGATTTCGGGGCCTGGAGCGCGGTTTCGACCGCGTTTGGCGGTGATTCCGTGGCGATTTGATAGCGGTTTGTGACAGTTTTGCGTAGCGCTTTGCAGGCAATTTGCGTAGCAGCTGCTCAGTTTTTGGGAAGCAGTTTGTAAGCAAGCGGGGCGAGGGGGGGGGCCGGAGCCGCTGATCCGGCGCCAGTGCGCGGCGTCCGGAGCGGGCATCGTGCCCGCGCTCACGCGGCGACCGCTGGGTTCGGCGTTTGCACTCCTCTCGAGCAGCGACGGGCGCGCGGGGCGGATCGACCCAGGCCGTCCCGCGGCGGTCGCCTCGGTCACGTCATGGTGCACGCGCACGGCCCCGACCTCGACGCGCTTTTCGAGCGAACGCGAGCGGCGGACCCGTGGGACGCGCTGGGAGTGCCGCGCGGCGCGAGCGCGGAGCAGATCCGCGACAGTTACTTCGCGGCGATGTCGGAGCTCTCGCCGTTACGTCAATCGGAAGCGCTGTCGAGCGCCGAGCGCGATCGCGTGGTGCAGATCGTCCTGCGCCTCGACGACGCCTATCACGGGCTCCTCGCCCGCTTGCGCGGCGCGGTGCAGCCCGCCGCGCTCATCGAGGGTGAGCCCGGCACCGCCGCCATCCGCCTCAAGACCGAGCACCCGGCGGCGCTCACCCGCGGCATCGACGCGCTGCGCGCCGGCGCCGCCGCGGTGGCCCAGGCCTCGTTCGCCGAGGTCGTCATGACCCGGCCCGAGCTGCCCGACGGCCACTTCTGGTTCGCGCGCGCCACCCTCGCGCTGGCGGCGTCGCCCGCCAAGGTCGACCGCAAGACCGTCGAGGCCGCGCTGCGCAAGGCGATCGAGATCCGCCCCGACCACGTCGAGTACCAGCTCACCTTCGCCCGTTACTGGCGCTACGTCGGCGAGCGCCACGAGGCGGTGCGCTGGTACGCCCGCGCCCGCACCCTCGTCCCCGAGCACCGCGAGGCCGAGCTCGAGATGCGCCGCCTCGCCGAGCCCGAGCCGGACCCCGGCCCCAAGCGCCGCCAGGTTTACCGCCTCACCTGAGCCGGCCGGCGCGTGCGCCCCGGCCCGCCGGAGGCGGGCCCTCCACACCGAACCTCGCTCTGGAGGGCGCGCCTCTGGCGCGCCGTGCCGCGGCGTCTCCGGCGCCCCTCTGTCCCGCTCGCGTTGGCCGCCTCTCGGTGGCCTGCTAAACCCGGCTCCGTCGACCCACACGGCGCGACCGGCACCGATCGGCGCGCACGGAGGAAGCTCCATGGACCGCCTGCTCACGTTCAGCGACGAACACGAGATCTACCGCAAGAGCTTCCGCTCGTGGCTCGAGAAGGAGGTCGTGCCGTTCCACGACCAGTGGGAGAAGGACCGCCGCGTGCCGCGCCACATCTGGACGCAGGCCGGCGAGCTCGGCTTCCTGTGCCCGACGATCCCCGAGGAGTACGGCGGCTCGGGCGGCGATTTCCTGCACTCGGTGGTGCTCACCGAGGAGATCGAGCGCGTCCACGCCACCGGGCTCGGCGGCATCCCGCTCCACAACGACATCATCGCGCCCTACATCCGCGAGCACGGCACCGAGGAGCAGAAGAAGAAGTACCTGCCCAAGTGCGCGTCGGGGGAGATGATCCTCGCGGTCGCCATGACCGAGCCCAACGCGGGCTCGGACCTCGCCGCGATCCAGGCCACCGCCATCGCCGACGGCGACGACTACGTCATCAACGGCCAGAAGACCTTCATCTCGAACGGCCAGTGCTGCGACCTGATCGTGGTGGTCGCGAAGACCGACCCCAAGGCCCAGCCCGCTCACGCGGGCATCTCGCTGCTGCTCGTCGAGGCCTCCAACCCGGGCTTCAAGCGCGGCCGGAATCTCGAGAAGGTGGGCCTGCACGCGCAGGACACGAGCGAGATGTTCTTCGAGGACTGCCGCGTGCCGAAGGAGGCACTCCTGGGTGGCGTGGAAGGGAAGGGCTTCTACCAGCTCATGCACGAGCTCCAGCAGGAGCGGCTGATCACCGCGGTGGGCTCGCAGGCGGCCGCCGAGTTCGCGCTCAAGCAAGCGCTCGACTACGCGTGCCAGCGGCGCGCCTTCGGCAAGCGCATCGCCGACTTCCAGCACAACGCCTTCAAGCTCGCCGAGATGGCCACCCAGGTGGAGCTCGGCCGCACTTTCGTCGACCGGCTGGTGGTCGAGCACATGCAGAAGAAGCCGCTCATGAAGGAGGTGTCGATGGCCAAGTACTGGGTCACCGACATGCTCCACAAGGTGGTGGACGACGGCGTCCAGCTCCACGGCGGCTACGGCTACATGCTCGAGTACCCGATCGGGAAGATGTACCAGGACTGCCGGGTGCAGCGGATCTTCGCGGGCTCGAACGAGATCATGAAGCTCATCATCTCCCGCCAGCTCATCGGGCGCGGGTGAGCGCGAGCGCGCGGCTGTCCATGGCGGCCCTGATGATCCGGCGCGCGGTGCACGCCGACCGGCCGGCGCTCGCGCGCATGCTCGAGCTCTACCAGTACGACCTCTCGGACATCTGGGACCAGGACCTCGACGCCGCGGGTGAATACGGCTACGAGCTCGATCGCTTCTGGTCCGACCCCGCGTGCCACCCGTTCGTGGCGCTGGTGGGCGGCCGCTACGCCGGCTTCGCGCTCGTCGACCGCGCCGTGAAGGTCGGCGACGACGGCCACTGGATGGACCAGTTCTTCGTGCTCAAGAAGTACCGCCGCGCCGGCGTCGGCCGCGCGCTCGCGAACGAGGTGCTCGGCGCGCTGCCGGGGCGCTGGGAGGTCGGCCAGATGACCGCCAACGAGAGTGCGCGGGCGTTCTGGCGCAGCGTGGTCGGCGACTTCACCGGCGGCGACTACGTGGAGCATTCGCTCACCAACGGCTGGTGGCAGGGCACGGTGCAGTGCTTCACGAGCGTCGCGCCGGTGCCGGCGGTCGAAGCGCCCGCGCCGGCGGCGCGGCTCTTCAACCGCTCCCTGCACTGACGGCGCGCCGGGGAGCGGCACGCGCCGCGTGCCCGGCGATACGA